>NZ_JACJPT010000011.1:0-91066 GCF_014696195.1 Sphaerospermopsis sp. FACHB-1094
CCCAGTCCCCAGTCCCCAGTCACCAGTCACCAGTCACCAGTCCCCAGTCACCAGTCCCCAGTCACCAGTCCCCAGTCACCAGTCCCCAGTCCCCAGTCACCAGTCCCCAGTCACCAGTCCCCAGTCCCCAGTCACCAGTCACCTAACTAGCAGCTAATTTACCCCAACCAATATAAGGTAAATTGTTTGCTACAGCTTTCACCTGTGCTGCATTTGCTACCAACTGTCCGCAAGCATCCCAAGTACCAGACACAAAAGTGGTTTTAGTTCCCTCACCCATAAACACCGGAAAAGTCAAATCATTGATTTTTACTTGCAAATTTTCCACATTTATGGTAATAGGCGCTTGGGGATTAGCAGTAACTAAATCTTGCAATTGCTTAACTATACTCGGTTCGGCTGTAACGCAAGGTATACCCATTGCCACACAGTTACCAAAGAAAATTTCCGCAAAGCTTTCACCAATAATGGCTTTGATGCCCCATTTAGCTAACGCTTGGGGTGCGTGTTCTCTGGATGAACCACAGCCAAAGTTACGGTTAACAATTAATATCTTTGCTCCTTGGTATTGGGGAAGATCGAAAGGATGTTGACCATTTAAAGCTGTTCTATCGTCAATAAATGCACCTTCTCCTAAACCATCAAAGGTGATGGCTTTTAAGTAGCGGGCGGGTATAATGCGATCTGTGTCGATGTCATCGCCAATTAAAGGAACGGCGCGATCGCTTATCTGTTTGATTTCACTTACCATAGTTTTAATGAACCGCAAAGTACACAAAGGACACGAAGGAAGAAGAGCTTAAGAGAGATTTTTCTTGTGTTTCTAGAGTTTTTTAATGAATGAACCACAGAGACACAGAGGAAACAGAGAAAGAAGAGTTTAAGAAACTTTATGTATGTAAACCACACTTTTAATTTCTCTCTGCGCCTCTGCGCCTCTGCGTGAGATAAAAAAGATGTAGTTTTTTTACCGACAATTTCGGCCTACAGCATTTCCCGTACATCAGCAACTTCACCCTTAATAGCGGCAGTTGCTACCATTGCCGGACTCATTAGCAGGGTGCGACCGGATGCTGATCCTTGTCTACCTTTGAAGTTGCGGTTAGACGATGAGGCGCTGATCTGTCTTCCTTGTAGTTTGTCGGGGTTCATGGCTAAACACATGGAACACCCTGGTTCTCTCCACTCAAAGCCAGCTTCAACAAAGATTTTATCTAGTCCTTCGGCTTCGGCTTCTTTTTTCACCCGTTCTGAACCGGGAACGACAAAGGCTTTTACACCTGCTGCAACTTTACGACCTTGGGCTATTTTCGCCGCTTCTCTTAGGTCGCTGATGCGTCCGTTGGTGCAGCTACCGATAAAGCAAACGTCAATTTTTGTACCTTGGATCGGTTGACCAGGGTAAAGGTCCATGTAACGATAAGCTTCTTCAGCAACAAAGCGATCTTCTTCTGCTAGTTCTGCTGCTGCGGGAATTTTCTGATCAACGCCTATTCCTTGACCGGGTGTTATTCCCCAGGTGACTGTCGGGGGTATGTCTTCGGCATTAAATACTACTACATCATCATATTCGGCATTGGCATCACTCCGCAGAGATTCCCACCAAGCAACGGCTTTGTCCCAGTCTGCGCCTTGGGGAGCGAAGTCTCTATTTTTCAAATATTCGTAAGTAATTTTATCAGGGTTCACATATCCGCATCTTGCACCACCTTCGATCGCCATATTGCAAACGGTCATCCGTTCTTCCATGTTCATCTGTTCAAAGGTAGTTCCTGCATATTCGTAAGCGTAACCTACACCACCTTTAACTCCCAAGGTGCGGATAATGTGTAAAATTACATCTTTAGCGTAAACTCCGGGTCTGAGTTTTCCGTTAACTTCAATTTTTCTAACTTTGAGTTTTGATAATGCTAGGGTTTGGGAAGCGAGAACGTCGCGGACTTGACTTGTACCGATACCAAAAGCGATCGCCCCAAAAGCACCATGACTAGATGTATGACTATCTCCACAAGCTATAGTCATTCCCGGTTGGGTTAGTCCCAACTCAGGGGCAATTACATGAACTATACCTTGATTTCCCGAACCAATATTATGGAAAGTAATGTTATTTTCTTGACAGTTTTGCTCTAACGCCTGGATCATTTCTTCCGCCATGCTATCCAAAAACGGACGTGCTTGGTTATCCGTAGGAACAATATGATCAACAGTGGCCACTGTGCGCTGTGGGAATAAAACTTTTAAACCCCTCTCTTTGAGCATAGCAAAGGCTTGAGGACTGGTAACTTCATGGATAAGGTGGAGGCCGATGAATAGTTGCGTTAGTCCTGATGGAAGTGTACCAACGGTGTGGATGTCCCAAACTTTGTCAAACAGAGTTCCCTTGCTCATACATCAAATTCTATGTTAAAGGAGTTGAGCTTTTGATTATATCAGAAAAGCGATAACGTTATCGAAAAATCAATAGGTAGGTTGGGTTGTTCGCGTTAGCGTTGCGAAGCATGGAACGAAACCCAACATCATTAAAACCTTTGTTGGGTTGCGCTGTCGCTTAACCCAACCTACATTTAGTAACTTTAAATTGTCTCCGGGTCAATATTTAATTCTCTCAATTTTGCCGCTAAACGTGCTGCTTTTTCAGCTTCTGCTTCTGCTCTTTTAGCTTCAGCTTTTCTTGCTTCTGCTTCTTGTTCTGCTCTTTTAGCTTCTTGTTCTGCACTTTCTTCCGGTGTAGGAACTAAAATTCCTTCCCGTGTAAAATACCGCAATAAACCATTATAAACACCCAAATATAAACCTAGTTGTTGACTCCATAAATGTCCTTTTTCATTTGCTGTCAACGGTTCATATTCTCCATCTAATAAATGAAAACCCGCAAATTCTAAAGTGTAAGGATCAAACCAAAAATAATCTGGAGTGCGGAATGTATTTTGATAGAGTTGTTTTTTAAATTCTCTATCTGTTTTTGCTGTACTGGGTGAGAGAATTTCGACAATTATATTAGGATATTTACCATCTTCATCCCACACTACCCAGCTTTTACGGGTTTTGCGTTCAGTTCCTAAAACAACAAAGAAATCTGGACCACGAGAATCTTCTGATTTTTTCTGATTTAGACTATAGTAAATGGTTAGGTTTCCAGCAGCATAGAAATCATTTCTATTTTTCCATAACCATTTAAGACATTTAATTAAGAGCATAATCTGCTCTAGATGCAGTTCTGTTTCCACGGGAGGTTCATCACTATATAAATCTCCAGGGGGAAATATTACATCTTGGTAGATGTTTTCTTGGGTTTCTTGTTCTTGTGCAATGATCATATATTTGATATGGCATCAAGTTGTAATTTTTTGATTATAACATTAGGTAATGGGTAATGGGTAATTGGTAATGGGTAATGGGTAATTGGTAATTGGTAATTGGTAATTGGTAAAAAACATCCTGTAAATCCTTAAATCCTGGATATCCTGATTCAGACAATGAAAATAATTAAACGCAGATGAACGCAGATGAACGCGGATTTTTAGATCCCCGACTTCTATTACTCGTTCCTATACTCTGTATGGGAATGAATGATTTAAGGCTCTGCCTTCTGATATATACTAGAGTCAGAGACTCTATTTAGCATTCCCAGTCGGAGACTGGGAACGAGTTTAAATCCTAGACATCCTGATTCAGACAATTTTTTAATTTTTAATTCAAATCGGCATTCTTGGAGGTGCTGTTTTCCACATTAAGTCAATTTCTTCGGGTGTTAACTGATAAGTTTGATTCACTAAATCAGAAAGTCTTTGTTCTAATTTCATAGCTTCATTTTTGCGGTTTTGAATTTCGGGAACATAATCATTATGTGCTTGACGTAAGGCTTTAAAGGCTGGTATACTTAATGGATCAGATGCTTTTTTAGCTGTCTTGGGTTTGGGCATTCTTTTTCTGACTTCTTCCACAAATTCATCAAATTCTAAAGTTGCAAAATCTGCTAGTTTATTTCCCAGTTTTTCAATTTTGTATTCTATTTGCAACCAGTCGAGAACGTCTTTATAAACTTGTCCGTTGAGTTTGGTTATTTCTATTAAACGAGTGACAATTTCTTCTACTTCTGCGCGTATTTCTGCTGTGGGTTGTGCAATGGGTAGATTTTCCATATAAATGTTTTTTAACCTTAGTGTTTCATTCAGTCCATGAATTGTAGTTCGAGACAAGTAATACCACATTAATGGTGAATTTAAAACTGCTAATATCCAAAGGTCACTTGAACTGAAAATAAAACATAAATCATTAGTAAAAATGCCAGTATTATCAAAACAGAACTCTGAATAAGTAGAAAGGTCTTTCCAAACAATCTTTGGTTGTTCAAACAAATGAGAATAACCTGAACCATAACGACTGAGTGCATACCAAGGAAATCTTCCTTGTTTGACTTCTGGACGCAGTTCTAAACCTTTTCTGTGTTCTTCTAACCAAAACAAAACAGAAGGATAATTATTGATCGGACAATCCCATTTTACAAAAATAATCCATAAATTATCCCATTCAGGACACCATCTTTTGATATCTTGTCCTCTCAATAACGGTTTAATAATTTCTGCACATTTCGGATCATCTAAAATCAGCTTTCTCTTAGTCGCATCATCTATTAAAAAAGCTTCATTAAAACCTGTCATTATTCCCCGATATGGTTTAACACCAGTAAACTCTTTTAACGGAACACCAACCCGTTGAATTTTCTGCATTAACTCATCCACCGCAGGAGGTTCTAAACTCCAAGCATTAGCAGAAAACCGCGACCAAGGTATAGTATAACTATTCTCTTCATTCTGCACATATTGAGTCAGGTTAATTTTCGGTAACTCCTCACGGGGAACAATACAAATTACAACTTCTTTATTTTCCCTCTCCGTTTCCGAAACTTTAGTTTTCCTGACTGCAACAATACAGGGAAAAGTATCAGCATCTTCAAAAATTGGTGCGTGTCCAAAATCAATAATTTGTTCAAACACACTTGACTGAGAAAAGAACCTTCTCAAAGCTTCCCCATAACCAGAACGTAACCATTTATTAGTCACAATATAGGAAAGTATTCCCTCTGGTTTTAATAAATTCAAACCTTTCTCATAAAAATAAATATAGATATCCGCTACCCCATCATAGGTTTGATAGTTTTCCTGTAAATAAGGTTTAAAAGGTGATAATAATTCCTGACGAATATAAGGAGGATTTCCAATTACTACATCAAAACCACCTTCAGCGCAAACTTGGGTAAATTCATTTTCCCAAATAAAAGGTAAATCTGTAAATTGTGCATCAGCAACAATAGAATTACCAACTTTGATATTATCATCTAAATAAGTTAAAGCTTTACCCTGAGTTGCAGTTTTTAACCACAAAGATAACTTAGTAATTTCTACTGACTCTGGAGATAAGTCAACCCCAAATAAATTATTACTGAGGATAGTTTTATCTAATTCCAAATTTTCTGAATCTTGATATTGTAAAAACCGCAAATTATCATGCACTCGTTGATACTGACTTTGCAAATAATCAAAAGCAGCAATTAAAAATGCACCTGAACCACACGCAGGATCAACAACTCGCGTTTTTACTAATATCTCATTTCGGTAAGTTAACCAAAATTGAATTTCTTGCGATCGCTGTTTTTCTGAATCTGTAAATTCTGCTAACTGTAAACTCTGTCTTAACTGAGTTTCCCGTTTTTGTAAATATCCACCAATGGCAATCTCGACAATATATTGAGTAATATAAGCAGGAGTATAAAACACTCCTAATTTTTTCCGCTTACCTTGTTTTTTATCAAACTCCTGTTTAGTAAAATCAGCTTTTAATTCTTCTAAATCTGTAATTGACTGTTCAAAAATCCGCCCTAAAATATCTACAGAAACTTCGGAATCAAAATCAAACCGTGTCAGGTTTTTCAGTTGGGTACATAAAGGATCAGGAATATTTAATGTTTCATCTAATAGCGGATCATGTTGAAACAAACCACCATTATAACCGGGAATTGGTGGATCATCATTACCTTGATCAACCCAGCGAAAAACGTCTTTATAAATTTCCCAAATCGGACGATTATTATAAGCATTTCTGCTATCATGAGCTTTAGTAATTGTCTGTTCTGGTAATAATCCCCTATCCTCACAAAATGCAATAAATAAAATTCTGTCTAATGTCTTTTGTGCTTTTTCAATTAATACCGCATCACGGTTAGGAATAGATGATTTATCAATAAAGCGAAAATGTTTAACCATGTTTAATCTGACTTGTTTATATTCCTCATACAGTTGTTTGGTAATATCTTCCTGTGCTTGATCAGAAGCGGTTAATAATCTATCAATTACAGATACATCTTTGATCGGTAAAAAATTATCCCGACAAAGAATAAAATAGAATTTTTTAAACTCCTGAAAATCTGCTAAATTTGCTAATACAAACTTTTCATAATAAGCTGGAGTTTTATTAATATGATATAATCGTAATTCTCGATAATTAGAAATAATGATCCAACGACAATCAGGAGTATAATTAGCATAATGCCATCCTTGATCAACTGCTGATTTATCCCTTCCTGATGCAGCACGATCTAAATTATTTTTAGTTCCTTTTAATTCAATAGGTGCTACTACTTGACCTTGTAATTTCACCTGACCTTTTTGGTTTTCTGTCGCTGTAAAATATCCTAAAGCAGCATCAGCAAAACCCCCACCATCAGCAATGTTTTTTTCTGGGTAAAGTTCCCATTTTTTACCCCCACCATCAATTACAGAACGATAACCTAACACATCTTGAAATATCTCTTTTAAGAAATTTCCCTGTAGAGAAACTTCGCTGATTTTATCCAGTGTACCTGAATTTAAAGCTTCAACCCATTTGCTAATTATTTGATGACGTGCTGTTAGATCTTCAGGAAATTTAAAAGCACCCAAGGCATTTTTTAACGCCTTTTTCTGAAATAAAGCTTTATCGTCTTTTTGATTCATATCTCATACCTATTGGTTCACTATTATTGAGTCTAACCTACCATGATTAAACAACAAATAAGCGTAACTGCCGAGGTAGGAAAACCGGGGATATTCCCATAAGGGTTAACGGCTATAGAATAAGGTTTTTAGATTGTTATAATAATCTAAAATCTGCTTCACCTGTTCCTCATTAGTATTTGGTTGGCAAGAAATAGACAAACCAGCAATTTGACTTTGATCATAATCAAAGTCTGAAGAAGTTTGGGGAATTAAATCCACATCAACCCCTTCCACCTGCCGCAAATGTGCTGCTATTTCTCGATATACAGCTAAAGGTAAATTAGGAAATTCTATTTTTTGTTGATTCTGTTCCATAATTCCATAAAAAGTATAAAATCATCACAATAATATAAAACCGGACATTTCCGGTTATGCAACCAATTTAATTGCCAGAATTGATGTTATATCTATAAACTTACAGCAAACTTACGGCAGATTGTCAATGAATGAAGTACAAACTGCACAACAAAATGACTCCTGACTCCTGACAGCGTAGCGCCAGCCATATTCTGCTGTAACCAGATAGCTAACCAACTCTTACAAACCCATTGAAATGGAAACCCCAACAGCAGGTTGTGCAGGTTCAGACTTTGCAGGTTCAGACTTTGCAGGTTCAGACTTTGCAGGTTCAGACTTTGCAGGTTCGGTAGAGGGTTTTTCTCCCACTGCTTTAGCAACTTCAATTCCGAACTGTTCAAACACAACCACAGGATTAGAACCTCTGTTCATCTCAATTCGTTTAATCAAAACCCCATTACCCAATCTTTGCCCAGCTTGTACATAGCGGCTGGTAAGTTCTTCCGGCACTTTAATAATTGCCTGGGGTTCTTTACCAATAACAACTATACCACTGACCAAAACCGCTTGAGCATCTTCAGGCTTGGGAGCAGGTGGTAACACAGGCTTAACAGGCTCTTTAGCCACAACTTGAGGCAAAACCATGGGCAAAACTGGAGTCAAAGGAGGTTTTGGTTGAGGTGGAGGAGTAGTAATTTGTACACGAGCCTGGCCATTTTGTCCCCCCTGAGCTTGATTTGTTCCTGTTTGTTGTGGAGTTGGCAAAGGAGGCAGTTTAGGAACTTCTTTTTGCTCAGAATTGGCAGCAATTGGTACCCATAAGGGCTTAATAATTTCCGCAAATGGATCAGTCCGCCCTTTTTGTGCCAAATCCACGCGCAAATCGCCTCTAGTGGATTCAATCAAGCCGGGATTATTTGCCTTTATTGCTTGATCTTTTTGAGAAGACACCACAGGATTAGCAAAGGGTGTCTTTTCTTCTGGGTTTTCTGCTGCTGTTTGGGGAATTGTTGCTGCTGGAGGAGTGTTAGTAGCTTCTGGCGTATCATTAACTGTACATCCAGCGATCGCCAAAGTTAAAATAGCCGCAGCTACAATCTGTGAATTAATTTGTGAATTTATACCCATTAGCTGTTCTCGAGAGCTATAGGAAAGTTTACTTATGGAAATCAACACGCCTGAAATTGTGATTACAGGCCAAGTCTGTTTTCTTTATAACCTAAATTTTACATTTCCAGAGTTATTTTTAACACTCCAGCAAATCATGGTTTCAGAGGATTGGCTATTAATTTTCAGGCGCTACCATGATTTTTTTCAGCATATCTAATCCTTTTTTGACTTTACGAGAAACAGTAACTACACTAATTCCTAAATGTTCTGCAACTTGCTTCTGTGTCAAATCATGTAAAAACACGCATTCTAACACTTCCCGGGTGCGGTTTTCCAACTGTACTAATACTTGTTGTAATCTGATTTGGTCTTCTTGCGCTAATTGAAAGCTGCGGTAATTTGGATCGGGAACCAATTCCCCCAAACTGGTAGATCCTTCTTCTCCATTCTGTATGGGTACATCCAAACTCAGAGGAGAGCGATTCACCCATGCTAATTTAATTTCCTGCCATTCACTTTGAGAAATTTCCAATGCACCAGCTATTTCTGCATCAGTCGGTTGGCGGTTGTATTTTTCCCGCAAAGAACGGGAAACACCTATGGCTTGCTGTTGTAGTGCTAACCAGCGCCGGGGTATCCGCATGGTTACGCCTTTGTCCCGGAGGTAATGTTGAATTTCCCCACGAATGTAAGGAATAGCGTAAGAACTAAAGGCGTGTCCTTTAGAAAGTTCAAATTTCTCAATAGCTCTAATTAAACCCAAACAGCCGACTTGGATCAAATCTTCATAGCTTTCATGACATTGATTTATCCAGTAGTGAGCTTCTTTTCTCACCAGCCCAAAATTTAGTTTCACTAGTTGATTACGAAGGCGTTCTGAGGGACATTGCTCATATTCTCGCAACAACTGTGAAATCTCATGTTTTAGTTCGTTCGTGGCTGTAGTAGGCATAGCACATTCAGGATTTAGCAAATAGAGTGTTTATTAATCGCTGCTAAACTTAATTTTTAGACGCGCTATAGGCAGATATGCACGTTCTTGAACAACTCATAAAGCCATCAGGCAGACTAAAATTTTTGGCTAGAAAAGATTTTGAGGATGGGTTGAAAATCTAGGGCGATTTTCAGCAGAGTTGCTTTTTAGTGATCGAAGTCAATTTGGTCTGTTGTAGCTTATTAAACAACTCGCATAGAATTAAAATATACAATTCTTTCCCTAATGTCAAACCGGGATATTACGTAACTTAATAAATGCAATATGAAATGTACTGATAAATAGCCAAAAATTCTATCTATTATTTTTCTAAATTAATAAAAATTATTGATTAGTAATAGTACGTATTTAATTTTATTAAATTCATCTAATTTCCCAAAACATGAATTTGACAACTGTTTATTTACGGAAAAATCACAGGTGATGAGAAATCAGCCAAAAGTTTACCAGTCTAAAAAAAACCAACTACCCTCTCAAAAAGCAGGGCAGTTGGATAAATTTTTTTATAGCTGTAGACAGAGTAGTTAGAACATCAATTAATCATGAAACTGCTACTAAAAAAGGATTTTACTCCTGACTCTTGAACGGTAGTTGCTTCATTTGAGGAGTTACCCCTGTGGACGGGTTTCTCGGCTGGAAGGGAGTGGCGTGAGACCCTAAGACCGCACCGCCTCCTCCTGACTACTGCTATAACAACAGGAATTTAGCCGCGATTTGTTTCTACGCGACCGTAGAATAAACCACGAATCTTAACTTCTTTAGGTTCGCCAGCACCCAAATCTGTATCAGAGGGCTGTATACTTTCAAAAGTACCAGCTATTTCGCCAGTAGAACTGTCTACTTTAGCTACTTGTAAAGAAATCTTGCCATTGAGGATTTCTGTACGCTTCACATTAGCTCGTGTCAAATCATCATCGTCGGCTTGGGCTGGTAATGCCACAGCATTATCATAACCACTGACAACACCACGACCTTTGGGATCTAGGAAAGAAGCACCACGATAAGAAGGAACTTTAAACTTACCTTCAAAATCAGTAGAAGTATTAATGCTGGTCAAATTAGGCTGTGTTTGTGCAATCAAGTTTTTGACAGTAAATAAGAAAGGTACTAGTTCACCACCAGGAAGTTTGACTGTGATAGCTTGGAAATCAAGACCATCTTTTTCTACAAAGGTCAGACTGTTATCTGGGTTGATTTTTAAATCACCTTGTACTTGATCAATAGTGGATGTGTTACGAGTCACCAATTTACCAGCTACAAATTCAGCTTCTTGCCGTTTGTTAGCGGGTTCTTCTTTGACAAAGTAATTGGTAGGTTCTAAGCACAGTTCTTTGATGGTGTAGGTCTGACCGTTATCCAAAGCAATAGAACCACGGCTTGTTTCTGCCAGCTGAGGGCATTTGTTAGCCAAGCCAGTACCTCGAATTTGTTCGTAAGTCAGCAAGTCTCTGCTGCTAGATGAAGGCGCATCACTACAAGCAGTTATCAGCCCCAAGCATAAAGCTAAGAATGCAACTATTAAAGCGCGATACCTCATGGTCAACCTCAATGTCATTAATATTTAAGTTGTAAAACGGCTCTACTAAACGTAATAAAACGCATTCCGTTTTGAGTTTTCAGGTTTAGCTTCAGAACCAGCAGTTTCTCTCATCAGAGTTAGATGGAAGTTGCTTTTTCCTTAGCTTCAAACCAACAGTCTACTGAGTGGCATTTGGCAGGGTTTGGCTAAATGGATGAGTAGACCACAACACAGAAACGCCTCAAGGCATCTGTTATTAATGCGAAGTAGGCTATACTTCGCGCTTTGCTCTTACATCAGGTAAAAGCGGCATGACCCAAATCATCCTGTATTGTATATGTATTGCTAGTACATACAATCTTTGGTTTGATAGGGAAATTAGCCAAGTTATAGTGCCAAAAAGCATAAGATTTCTCTGATGCTATTTGTTAGTCGGAAATGAATCCCCAAAATTCACTAAAACGTAATTAAGCCCTCACATTAAATCTGTGGGGATTACTTTACGTACAATATTCAAACTACCATTCACATTGGCATCAATCAATTGACAATTAGCGCCTCGTCATTAGTAGTTCTTCGCTTGATTTTCGCTTGCTTTTTGTGATTTCGCTCTTACCCCTGCCCATCCTCCCTTTTTTCGGGTGTTTCGGGTATTGTATTACTTTTATAGAACAGCAGCAGAAAATTACATGAACAATGACCAAAATTTGCCAGCGGGAAATTTATCTGCTAAGTTGCAAGCGATCGCATCTGCTGTGCAAGATGCAGCCCACGCTTGTCAAGGCAATGTTACAGCATTATTATCTTTGCTGAGACAATTGGAAAAGTTACATAAAGAGATTCGTGATGGAATTTTTCAAGATAGTTTGCCCGATAACCGCCAAAGACTCTACGCACTGCTCAGAGATATTGAGTCTGAGGGGGGTTGGCCTTATATTGAACGTATGCGATTACAAGAATTTCTAGTGAATTTACCAGTAGAAAGTAATGAAAAAACTCCTGTTATCCACAACACTAACGAATCCTGTGATACTGATAACTGGTTAGAATGGTAAGCTCAAGAGTTTACCAATCACCAATTACCGTGGTTTTCAGGAATTAGACTCAAACCAGAAAGGGGTTTTCATGGCCGGTATAGTATCAGTTTCCCGCAAGAATTTAGCTCAACGCCGTAAAAAATTACGTAGGCAGCAGCAAAGAAAAATCATTCACATTATTTGGCGAACACTGGCTGCTAGTGGTCTAGCAGGTGGATTGCTGTGGGTAACACTCCAACCAATGTGGGTGTTAAAAAAACCTGCACAAATAGTTATGAAATCAGGCAATCAATTATTATCCGAGCAAGCTATTCAATCGCTGTTGGCGCTGTCCTATCCCCAATCTTTGTGGCGAATAGAGCCTTCTGCAATTGCCGAAACTTTAGAAGCACAACCCGCTATTGCACAAGCCACTGTAAGCCGTCGTCTGTTTCCGCCTGGGTTAATGATTGAAATTCAAGAGAGATTACCAGTGGCAGTGATTCACACCCTACCAAAACAAAGCACAACCAGTTGCAATACTCAGCCTCAATCTTCGGCAAACTCTGGCAAACAAGCAACATCTTCATGTTTGCAAAATACTCCTGCTGGAAGCAAACAGGATGATGTCAGTTTACTAGATGCTAGTGGCGCTTTGATTCCTCTAGCAAAATACACTGCACTTAACCCCACAGGTAAATTGCCTACCCTCAAAGTTCTTGGTTCACCAGAAAAATATTGCCCCTATTGGACTGAACTTTATCAAGCTGTCAGTCAGAGTTCTGTTAAAGTGATGGAAATTGATTGCCAAGATCCCACAAATTTAATTTTGAAAACAGAATTAGGAAATGTCCATCTTGGTGTTCCTAATGCCCAATTACCGGAAAAAATCCAATTACTTGTGCAAATGCGGCATTTACCAGCAAAATTCAAGCCCAAACAATTAGCCTATATTGATATCAAAAATCCTGACCGACCTTTAGTACAAATGAACCAAAAATAACAAATTAACTTCCCAGATACCTAACAAGCTTGAGCCTGTTTGAGTACAGAAACCAGTTTTTGAGGATAAAAATGATAAAAATATTAGTTAGTTTTACGGTTCGCACCATTGAAATAAAAATTGGCATGAACTTTTGATTAAAATGGCAGGATAAATATTAGAAACTTCTTGGAGATAATCTTTATGCAGGTCGATAAAAAATCAAGGGTTTGGGTGCAGCGTTCTTGCACCTTGGTGGGGAGGTTTCCCAATCAAAACTACCGTCGTCCATTGGTAACTGCATTTTGTATGTGAGTATTCAACCTCATAGGTTTATAACCAAAAACTAAACCAAACGCATTTTTGATATATCTTCTGGAGTAAAAAGTAATGCTTTACACAGTAAATCACTGAAAAATTTAGTAGTTATCGAAAAAATGAACAAATAAAGCTGTAAAATTGACTGCTAATAAAAGTTTCGAGCAGAAATAGTGGGGGATACTGAGCATCAAATTCACAGAGTAATACTGGGAAAACTTAGCAACATAGTATAGAAAATCTTAATGTCTAGATCAAGTTATATAAACCGATTTTCGGACAATGTAGGTATACTTTTCTAGAATTAGTTATGCGATTGCGCGGTGCGCAGTGCTGACAGCCCAGTTTGCTCTAAGCCATAGGCGATCGCCTAAGTTGCCAAATGATCCCATAACTAATTATGATCGTGTCTCGCAGACAGCGCCAAAACTTACAGAGATTTACAGAGACTTACAGAGGGATAACTGCTCCCATGCTCCCCTTGAGTAAGAATTAAAAGTCTAGATTTGTCTAGGTTTTGCACAGCAGAACAATAAAAAATATTGATTGTCATAGACGGTGACAGTCTCCAACTCAACTATATTTGACTCTTAGGTGAATAACACCAAAACAAGTCGTTTATCTACCTTCATCAAGCCAATGACATTTGATAATAACCAAGAGCTTACCTATAAAAATGCCCAATCTGTGGGACAAACAGGGTTATCTTTGTCCGTTAACTCTAATAATCCCTTTGGTAGTTCCGGGCTAAACTTTGCCCAAAGTAACGACAGTAAAAAAATTACGGAAAATAGTCGCATTGGTGAAATTGTTCCGGGCCGAGTCGCCAATATTAAAGTTATTGGTGTTGGTGGTGGCGGTGGCAATGCTGTTAACCGCATGATTGAATCTGATGTTTCTGGGGTGGAATTTTGGTCAATTAACACCGATGCCCAAGCCTTGACTTTAGCTGGCGCTCCCAGTCGTTTGCAAATCGGGCAGAAACTAACCAGGGGTTTAGGTGCGGGGGGTAATCCTGCTATTGGTCAGAAGGCAGCGGAAGAATCACGTGATGAAATTGCTACCGCTTTAGAAGGTGCAGACCTAGTTTTTATCACTGCGGGTATGGGTGGTGGAACAGGTACGGGTGCTGCGCCAATTGTGGCGGAAGTGGCCAAAGAAATGGGCGCTTTGACTGTGGGTGTAGTGACCCGTCCGTTTGTATTTGAGGGACGGCGACGCACTAGCCAAGCCGAGCAGGGTATTGAAGGATTAAAAAGTAGGGTTGATACCTTGATTATTATTCCTAACAATAAGCTGTTGGAGGTAATTCCTGAACAAACACCTGTACAAGAAGCTTTTCGCTATGCCGATGATGTGTTGCGTCAAGGGGTACAGGGTATTTCTGATATTATTACGATTCCTGGTTTGGTGAATGTGGACTTTGCCGATGTGCGAGCAGTCATGGCAGATGCGGGATCAGCATTGATGGGTATTGGTGTGAGTTCTGGCAAATCTAGAGCTAGAGAAGCTGCGATCGCCGCGATTTCCTCACCATTATTAGAATGCTCTATTGAAGGTGCTAGAGGGGTTGTCTTCAATATCACTGGTGGTAGTGATCTCACTCTGCATGAAGTGAATGCGGCTGCGGAAACAATTTATGAGGTGGTTGATCCCAATGCCAATATTATTTTCGGAGCAGTGATTGATGACAGACTGCAAGGAGAAGTCAGAATTACCGTGATTGCGACTGGGTTTACCGGAGAAATTCAAGCTGCTCCACAACAAACTGTGGCCACTCCCAGAGTAGTGACTCCATCTCCCAGGAAGCTAGGAGTACAACCAACTGTTAATCAACCAACTGTTAATCAACCAACTCCAACTCCTGAACCTAAAGAAAAACCGATTTTAGATATTCCTGATTTTCTCCAACGACGACGCACACCACCGAAAAATTAAGTAATTGTAGATTTGAGATTTTAGATTAAGTTTGCAGTCTCAGTTCTGGCGTTTGTGCTTTATACAATTTCTTAGTTTTACGTTTATCACCAAAGATAGGGGTCTGCAATTTAGTTGCCTACCCCATATTTTATTGGAGTTTTTTTATTTAGTCATTGGTAATTGGTAATTGGTAATTAGGGTTTGCTGAAAAAGTTATCTGTGAAAGCTAGGTGACAGGTGACAGGTGACAGGTGACAGGTGACAGGTGACAGTTTCAAGAGTTGGATAGGAAGGATTTTTTCTTTAAGTAGGAATTAAGTGCAAGGTTTTTCAGTTGCCACCTCATAAAAGCTGGCACTTTTTGAAAGTTAAAATAGCTAAAACCCTTTACCTGTAAAGTTTTCGGATTTATATGGCTAACGCCACGCTACGCTATCAGCAAACCCTAATTAGGTTATTCATCTTCCCACCCACCTTCCGCACCCTAAACTGTCACACAACGAAGATTGACCGTTTGGGGATTTGAGATTGGCGAACTGCTTGCAGCAGCGCTTCGCTATCGCCACCTAAGATTTAGACTATTTTGTATCAAAATTATCCTCAAAGGTATTCAAAAATCCGAAATTACCGATTGTGACACTAGGGGGTGCGGAATGTGGGTCCCCAGTCCCCAGTCCCCAGTCCCCAGTCCCCAGTCACCAGTCCCCAGTTCCCATTCACCTGCTCTAGCCATTGAATAACCTGATGAGCAAGGTGAGTACCATCTAGGCGATCAATTTCTCGGATGCCCGTGGGACTGGTAACGTTGACTTCTGTGAGGTAGCCACCAATCACGTCAATACCAACAAAAATCAAGCCGTCTTGACGCAGTTTTTCTGCCAATAAGGTGCAAATTTCCTGTTCTCTTGCGGTAATTTCCGTTTGAGCAACAGTACCACCTGTTGCCATATTATTGCGAAAATCACTACCACTAGAAAGGCGATTGAGCGCCCCAATAGGTTCGCCATTGAGCAAGATAATTCGCTTGTCTCCCTCCTTAGCTGCGGGTAAATAGTTTTGTACCATTACTGGTAATCGACCTTGCAGGGTACTGAGTTCGACTATTGAGTTAAAATTGCGATCGCCTGATTGTAAAAATAAAATCCCCTCCCCAGCTTTGTTACCCAATGGTTTGAGAACTGTTGCACCCTTAGCTTCTACAAATTGGCGGATCACCTTTTTATCAGCACTCACAATGGTTTCAGGGATGGCTTGAGTAAATTGCAAGGCATACATTTTTTCATTTGCGGCTCTGATACCATTGGGGTTGTTAATTACCAGGGTTTTATTTTGGTCAATGTAATCCAAAATATAAGTAGCATAGAGGTAGGAATCGTTGACTGGTGGGTCTGTCCGCATAAATACAGCGTCCATTGACTCCAAAGCAGTGAGGAGGCTAGAACCTAACTTATACCAAGGATTTGCGGCTACCCAACGTCCCTCTATTAATTCCACTGGTACAAGTTCTACTTGCTGTAAAACAGCCCAAGCTTTGCTATCCACAACATTTAACAAATTCGCTTGGGTTATCCAAACTTCATGACCAAGAATTTGCGCTGCTTCCATGAGGGCAACACTCGTATCATGGCAAGGGTCAAGCTGATGGATGGGATCAATAATAAAAGCCAGTTTCACCCTTTCTACCTCAATTATCAAAAAAAATTTAATTGTTATGGATCTAAAAATCACGTTACAACCCAAGGTTTAACGGGTGATGAACTGCGGGCAAAGCTGATTTAAGGATGCCAGTATTCAAATGAAACGCCTGTAAACGCTGCTGGGGATATTCTAATAATTCCAAAAAGCAGGTTTCTAAGAAAACTTGAATCTCCCGCTACACCGTTAGGTTGGTGGGGGAGTCTCAAGACGCTTGACCTAAACCTTAGAACCTCCAAGAAGAGTATCTAGTTGGCCTGTACTGTCTAAAGTGTAAAGATTATCACAACCACCAATGTGATGATTATTGATAAAAATTTGAGGCAGAGAACGCTTTCCATTTGCTCTTTGAGCCATTTCAGTTCTTGCTACCTCATCTCCATCAATGTTGTATTCGATGAAATCAACGCCTTTATTTAATAGTAGGTTTTTGGCACGGTTACAAAATGGGCAGGTACTCCAAGTGTAGATTTCTACTTTGGCAGTCATAACATCCTCAAGTTGAGCAAATACTTTTCAATTATAAAAGGTAGCTTCTGTCTCATCCTTGGCCAGAACGATGCCAGAGCTACCAGCAAATCATCCAAAATCCAAAATCTAAAATTTTCAAGCTCAATTTTCAAGCTCAATTTTCAAGCTCAATTTTCAAGCTCAATTTTCAAGCTCAACCGCCGTCTACTGCATATTGAATCAACTGGGACAGGCGTAGGCGTACAGTATCTAAACCTAAACGTTGACTGGCGGAGATAAACACCGCTAGAGGAAATTCTTCTTGCGCCAAAGCCAGAGTTTCACTATCGACTTGATCGATCTTGTTAAATACAACTAATGCCGGACCGGGAGTAATAGGCATTTGGGCAAGAATATCCCGAACTGACCGAATATGACTTAACCAGGCAGGATGGGATAAATCCACTAAATGTAGTAGGGCATCTGCTTCGGTGACTTCCTCCAAGGTGGCGCGGAAAGCATCCATTAAAGAAGCTGGTAATTCATGAATAAACCCTACAGTATCTGTGATTAAGGTTTCCTGGGGTTCATTTGTATCCGCATGAGGAATAATCAGACGACGGGTGGTGGGATCAAGTGTGGCAAACAGTTGGTCGGCTGTATATACTTCCGCGTTGGTGAGGGCGTTGAGCAAGGTAGACTTGCCCGCGTTGGTATAACCCACCAAGGCCACTGAAGGAACTTCCCGATGTTGTCGCCGTTGCCTTAACCGACAACGATGAGCTTGTAATTGGTTTACTTCTTGCTGTAGTCGAGAAATCCTTCTTTGAATTGCTCGCCGTTCTGTTTCTAATTTGGTTTCACCAGGTCCACGAGTCCCGATCCCACCCCCTAGTCGGGACATGGCACGGCCTCTGCCGGTGAGTCTTGGCAGCATATATTCTAGCTGCGCTAGTTCAACTTGTAATTTACCAGCACCAGATTGGGCGCGTTGGGCAAAGATATCTAATATCACTTCTGTGCGGTCAACAACTCTGACACCAATCTGCGCTTCTAGGTTGCGGACTTGAGCGGGTGAAAGGTCACGGTCAAAAACTACCAAATTTGCTCCCAAGGTTTGGGCGGTTAAAGCTACTTCTTGGACTTTACCTTCACCAATTACTGTTTGAGGATGAATGCGCGATCGCTTTTGTTGTAAGGCCTGCAAGACATCACCCCCAGCCGTATCCACTAGCCTTGCTAGTTCGGCTATGGTGTCTTGAAATCGTTGGGGAGTCATATCATCGGTTAGTACCCCGACTATAACCACGCGATCATGGTCAGCGTCTACTTCTTGAGCAATATATTCCCGACGGAATTCTGCTTCTAGACTTTCCACCAAGTCCAGAAAATCCTGTTCGGCGATCGCATCTAAACTCAGAGGTGGCGATACGCTGGAATATAAGGCTGAATCTGGAATATTCATTCCTGATGACTGAGTTAAAACTAATTGTCTGCTATTAGCTACCAAATGCGCCAAATAAGCTTCTTTTACGTACCCAGTCGCTCCGCCACCCCGACGGGTAAATCCAGTGCCGGTAATATTCAGCATTACTAGAGCATCTAAACGTTGTAGCGCCATTGCTGTCAGTGCCGCCTCATTCGGTGGTTCTGCTTTGAGATGGGTGGCTATACAACGAATACCGCTCAACCGTTCTGCACCATAACGGGGCAGTTCTAGAGGTGGGATTTGGGTTTGACGTGGATTGCCTACTCCTACCCGGATCACTTGTCCGCGACGGTTGAGGTAGGTACATACAGGTTGATTTATTTCCGTACTAATTGCTGCCAGCCTTTGGGCGAACTCCGGTGTTGTCATGCGATCGCCCGATATACGCTGGTGGTACAGCCGCTGTAGTTGCTTGAGCTGGCTGGACTTTAAACCTTGGAGATTTCCGAAGATAGTCTCTATAGGCGCTTATGACCAGTAAACTGGCCCCCCCGAATTATTTTATATTTTTATTTTAACAAAAACGGTGTCAGTCCGTAGTTTACCATAAGCTACGGAAATACTGTTCGGAAACAGGGACTTGTGACTTCCACCCAGAACTACTAGCTGATGCTTCTAAGTCTAAATCTGGTACTGTTGTTAACTTCAAGACATTTGATGATTTCCAATCAAAAAAATCCTGGGCGCGATGAATAAAATAATCAATTAAAAAAGGTCTCCCCAAAAAAACAAACGTAATGGGAATATTATCTCTAAAACTCTCTCGCAGTTTATTTAAGTGATCTAAAATTGGGGGAACACTGCTTAAATCATGAGCATGGGTTTCTGTGACTTCGCCGAACTTTTCTTTTTCATACTTATAGAGCGAATATTCTAAACCTTTAATAAATAAGATATCAAATTGCTTATTTATGTAGAGATTTAAAACTCGCTCATATAAAGTATTAACTGGCTCAACTAGACGTAAAATTTCTAGTTTTTTCTCTGGTATATCATGGAGAGTCCGAGAAAAAAGTTTCTCAGTCTCCAGGGGTGTACACTCAACAAACAATAAGCCAAACTCATTGTTGTTTTTGCGTTGCATAGCGTTGAGGAAAGTTTGATATTCTTCGTATCCTTCTGCGGGTACGTCTTGATCCCAGTCACTAAAATCTAAATTCATGGGAGATTTTCTACAGCTTCTTTAAATTCCTGAATACCTTGAATCAGTGGGTGAATATCATACCAACGCTGCATTTCCCCTTCTTTATCCAAATAGCGGTACTCTAACAGGCAGCGATTAAACATCAAACTCCGATATTGATCATCGTTGATGATACGCTTAGAAAGGGAGACTTCTGCTAATAAACTCCATTGATGGTTTTCCACAGCGCGGCGGTAAGTATCTCTAGCTTGAGTAATGGCGCGTCGAACTGCTCTTTCGGAAATTGGCAAATCTTGAGTGCGTCCAATGGCATCCTGAGTCAACAATAGCAAATTTCTGACGTGACCTCCACTCATCAAACAAAGTCGTTCTAGGGTTTGAGAACTGTCAAATATTTCCGTTTCTAGTGGTTTATCTGGTGCAAACTGCCTGATGCGCCGGGAAATGACCTCTTTAACTTTTTTTAGCCCTGGTTGATATATTTCTCCTCTAGGAGTGCGTACCATTACCATTGGTAAAATTTGCGGATCACCATATATATCACGCAGGTCTGTAGCCCTGGCAGAATAGACCATAGCAATGGGTACAGTATAGATTAAATGGCAATCTAAGGCTTTCAGTTGTTCACAGCGGTCTAAAAAAACTTCTTCATAATTGGTGCGATCGCCATCTTGAACTAACACCATTCTATCTAAGTTGTCAATAATTACTGCCAGTTGGGTGCAGTGAGCAGGTAGGCGCTTTTTCACATCGGCGATAAACTCATTTAAAACCTTAATCAAAGTCACCGTATGGGGATTAACTTTTTCTCGTATTTGCTGCCTTAGTGCCGGTACTGCTCTTAAATTTGCTGTTAATTTGGAAAACTGACTAATTTGCATTTCTACATTCATATCCTCGATGTGAATTTCAGTTAGCGCCAAATCTTTCAAATCTTGCCAACGATCTTTGAGCCAATTAAGCACAGGTTGAGGATTACCAATTGCGCGTAAATCTTTTAGTAATCTCCGAGTACAAGCCAAGAGAATATCTGTATATTGAGCATCTTCTGAATCTATATCTTCTTCATCCGCAGCAAAATAAACTACATAACATTGTCTTGCTTCCAAATATTCCTTGAGTCTGAGTAATTCCGTAGATTTACCTGCTCCTCTATGTCCAGAATATAATTGACAAGTATTTTGATTTGCTAACTGAATACGATTTCCCAATTCTTCTAAAATATCTGCTTCTCCTCGCACATCTTGACAGTCTACATAGTTAGGATCACCTGCGGGTAAGGGTTGGAATGGGTTAAAAGCATTATAGAGGTTTTTGAGTAATTCAGTATTGTTGGACATAGGTAAACAACTTAGTTGATGCAGTTCTGATGATGCTAAAAAGTTAGATGAAGTCAGCAATAACAAGCAAGCGATATAATTTTAATGTCAGAAGCTAAAAATGTCAGATATTTAAAATCTCCACAGTGAAAATTTTAGCAAAAATGTATACACATATATGGACGACAAATGCAAGTACCTGATCAAAAAATATTTTCATAATAAATTCACCAAAAGATTTTAATTTTAAATTAATCAAATTTAATTCATCATACCCCTACGTATTAAATCTTGAAAACGTGCATCTTCTCGAATACAATGAAAATCAGGATCAGCGTTGGCCATTGTTGCAAACTCTTCAGGTCTGAGATTAATTGCTTGCTCCAAGTTTTCTAGTGCTTGCTCAATACTACCTTGAACAGCATAACAACAAGCTTTATTGTACCAAGCATATTTATCATCAGGTTTTATTCTTAATGCTTGATCATAAGAGAACAGAGCTTCGTCCATACGTCCCAAATCATCCAGTGCATTACCTCGATTGTTCCAAGCATAGTGATCATCAGGTTTAATTTTCAGAGCTTGATCATAAGAGAAAACAGCTTCTTCATTACATCCTATCTTGCGGAGTGCGATACCCAAATTGTACCAAGCATAGTGGTCATCAGGTTTAATTTTTAAAGCTTGTTTATAAGAAAAAATTGCTTCTTCATATCTGCTTAAATTCCGAAATGCGATACCACGATTATTCCAAGTAAAACAATCATTGGGTCTTAAATTGAGAGATTGGTCATAAGCTGAAATTGCTTCTTCATTGCGTCCTAAATTTCGTAGTGCATTACCTTTATTATACCAAAAATATGGGTAGTCTGCCTTAAATTTTAAAGCTTCTTCATAAGAAGAAAGTGCTTCTTCATTACGTCCTAAGTTCAGCAGAGCATTACCTCGGTTGTACCAAAAATATGGATCATCAGGCTTAAATTCTAAAGCTTTTTCATAAGATGAGATTGCTTTTTCGTTGCATCCTAAATTCAAGAGTGCATGACCACGGTTGTACCAAGCAAAATGATCATCAGGTTTAAATTTTAATTCTTGTTCATAGAATGTAATTGCAGTTTCATATTCACCAGCAGAATAAAGTAGATTTCCCAATTCAAAAAGCAAACTTGCTCTATTACTATCTGTTTGATGTTTTTCTGCCAGAAGTTCTTGAATTTCTAGAACTTTTTCAATTTTTCCTTCTGAAGTAAGTTGTAGATATTTTTCATAGTCTCCTTCTAGTAAAAGACGACGTGATTCTTCTTCAACTAATTCTGGTGTAGTCGGTAATTCATATACTCCAGAACGCCAATCAAAAAAATCAGGAGCGCGATGGATTAAATAGCTGAGTGAAAATGAACGCAATAAAAATACAAAGCAAAAGGGAAAATCATCCCTAAATCTTTCTCTTTGTTGGTTAAGATGATTTAGTATTGGTGGTACTTTAGTTAAATTGTTAAACTGACCTTCAGTTATTTCGCCAAAGTTTCTTTTTTCATATTTATACAAGGAATATTCCAAACCTTTAATTAATAAGATGTCAACTGTTTGACCTTGAATATAATTCGCTACTTGCTGATATAGCTTATCCACTGGTTCTAGCAAGCGTAATACAGCAATATTTTTATGCGGAAGATCCTGGGGAATTTTATGTATAAAACAATCTGATTCCACAGGAGTACATTGTACAAAATATAACCCAAATCCTAATTTTCTATCCAGAGCGCAGAGTAAATCTTGATATATTTCTTCGGGATCTGGAGGTAAATCATCATCCCAGCTACTGCTATTGAGTATCATATAGATTTGATGGTAGATGCTTGCGTAAAAAATCCAAAGTCAGATATAAATTTTACACTATGGTTATTTTTTAGTATTTGAGCTTCATATCCAATCATCATAATCCTGTTCTTTAAGTTAAGGTAAAATTTAAGGAATATTTTAAACATCAATGTTTACATAATAATACGGTTTTTTCTTTGATTTGGTATCCGTATATTCACTTAAATATATTAATGTCAGGCTATTTGTCTTTCTTAAATTTTTCTAAAAACATATTATTAGGACTTACGCATTGACAGGATCAACCAAATATGAGGTATGGGTTTCGGGCATTTTAACGTGATTTTTTAATTATTTTTGGGCGATAGCGAAGCGCTGCTGCAAGCAGTTCGCTATTGATCGGAAGTTAATCGCCAAAAGCCTGAAACGACGGATTTTCGTTCATGCACATCATGGTGAATTTGTACAGTGCGTAAGTCCTAATTATCACACTTTGATGAGTAAAAAAGAGTTTTATTGTTTTGAGTTTTAACAACAGTAAATTGAGAAAAACCCGAACTTAGTGATTTTATTGATTATAATAATAACCCAAGTTCCTAGTTATTATCTAGGACTTTTGCGGACTATCTTGTTATTCTAATTTGAGAGTCTTTCTTGCATAACTAGGAGGCTAACGCCACGCTTACTTCGACAGGCTCAGTACAAGTCGCTATCAAGGAGTCAGGAGTTTAAGGATATCAAGGAGTTTTTTGTATTTGGAAACGAGGTAAAAACCAACAAAGTGCAAGGTTTTCCTACTCATAGTTTCCAAAACCTTGCACCTATTTTCTTTGTTACAGTCAATGGGTAAAGCGTCGTAATAAAATGGAGTTGGTGACAACACTAACTGAACTAAAAGCCATGAGGGCAGCGGCGCTGGAGGGGCTAAGAACAAAACCAAAATGGGGTAGTAAAACACCGGCTGCTAAGGGAATACCAATTGTATTATATGCAAAAGCCCAAAACAAGTTTTGACGTATTTTGTTGAAAGTGGCACGGCTGAGTTGTATTGATTCCACAACATCAGAAAGACTATCACGCATTAATATAATTTCGGCGGTTTCCATAGCTACATCTGTTCCAGAATGTAAAGCAATGCCGACATCTGCCTGAGATAAGGCAGGAGCGTCATTAATGCCATCTCCTACCATAGCAACGCTAGTGGTTTTACTTATCTCCCCAGTTTGAAGAGCTTGGATGGTGCTGGCTTTTTTCGCTGGGGGAATACCTGCCATGACATCGGTGCTGTTGAGTCCGAGTTGTTGAGCGATCGCATTCGCTGCTTCTAATCTATCACCACTCAGTATAATTACTCGCAAACCCAGCTGACGCAATTTGTCTACTGTTGCTTTGGCATCTGGTCTGAGGGTATCACTGACGGCAATTAATCCAACTAAATTATCACCAACTGCAACACTAATAACTGTTTTCCCCTGTTCCGCTAATCTTTGTGCGTGTTCTTGGGCAGTGTCAGTAATTCCGTGCCAGTTTAACCATTCCCAGTTACCTAACAACACAGTTTTACCATCCACGACAGCGGATACACCCATTCCTGGTTCAGTATGAAAGTCTACTGCGTGGGGAATAGATAAATTTAGCCGCTGTGCTTCTTGTTGAATTGCTTTAGCTAGGGGGTGATAGGTGCCGCTTTCTACTGCTGCTGCTAGTTGCAGAAGTGAGGATGGTTCTAAGTCTGTAAATGGTAAACAGTCTGTAACTGTGGGGTTGCCTGTGGTGAGAGTGCCGGTTTTATCAAAGACTACGGTATTTAGTTGGTGGACTTTTTCTAACACATCACCACCTTTGATTAATAAACCGCGTTCTGCACCCATCCCAGTACCGACAAGAATAGCTGTGGGGGTAGCGAGTCCTAAAGCACAGGGACAAGCAACCACCATCACAGCGATCGCTAATTTTAAACTAATTAAAAGTGAAGAATATTCAATGTTGGCGGTTTGATGATGTGCTGCATGACTCATCATTTCCATACCATTGGAAATAATATTCACCTCTGGCCAAATATGAGTACCAAAAAAGTACCAAAACAGAAAAGTTAGCAAAGAAGCTGTTAAAACGCCATAAGTAAAATAACCAGCAACCGTATCTGCTAATTTCTGAACAGGTGCTTTGCGAGTTTGGGCGGTTTCTACCAAAGCGACAATGTGCGCCAAAGTGGTATCATCGCCGGTTCTGGTAGCTTGAATAGCGATCGCACCAGACTGGTTAATAGTTCCCGCTGCAACAGCATCTCCTGGTTGCTTCATCACTGGTACTGCTTCACCAGTTAACATCGACTCATCTACCGTTGTTTGTCCAAACCGCACCTCGCCATCAACAGGTATTTTATCACCTGGTAACACCTGCAACCATTCACCAACCCGCACTTGTTCGGCTGGTATTTCAATAATATTTGCCCCTGCTACTAATTTATCTGAGTCTGGGTTAACAATTAACCTAGCTATCTGAGGTTGAAGTGCTAATAATTGTCGAAATGCAGATGCTGCGCGTCCTCTAGCTTGTTTTTCTAAAGTTCTGCCTAAGAGGATAAAACCCAGCATCATCACTGGTTCATCAAAAAAGCATTCCCAACCCATTTGGGGAAACAACAGCGCCACCAAACTAGCAATATAAGCTGTTAGACTTCCCAAACCGATCAAGGTATTCATATTTGGCGTTCCCCGTCGCCAACCTTGCCAGCCATCTATAATAATGGGACGACCAGGAATAAGTAATGCTACTGTTGCTAGTCCACAGTGAAACCAGATGTTATTCAATATTGGGAAAATAAAACCACCAAAATGTCCTATTCCTGAAAATAACAATAATACAAAAGCAACTACTAATTGTTTGAAAGCCGCTTGCATTTCCTGACGCTGTTTTGCGTCTGGATCATATTTTTCTTTCCCTGCTTGAGTTTTCGGTGTGCGGGGTTGAGAAGGAAAACCTGTAGCTGTTAATGTTTGTGCTAATGTTTGTGCTAATGCTTGTGCCAGTGCATCGGCATCTATAGCACCAACTTCTGCTTCTACAACTGCCACTTCTGTAGCTAGGTTGACGCAGACATTTTTAACGTCTGGATGTTGGGTTAGCTGTCTTTCTACTGCTTTCACACAGCCAGCGCACTTCATACCCCCTACATCTAAAATAATTTTCTCTGAGTTGGTATCTCTATTGGAGAGGGCGGTTTCTGGGGTAAGTTTATTTTCGGGAACAAGTTGCATGACAAGTTATGAGATTCGCTACAAAAATGCAATGCCTAAAAAAAGGCAGTTCTACTTTGAGAGTAGGCGAAATCTGGAACTATGACCAACTGTGATAGTATTTAATTTAAAAGTTAAAATATTGAATTAAATTTGTAAACTATTGTCAAGGAATCCAGTGCCTATAGGTAAAATATATCACAGATACAAGCTGTATAGGCAACATAAAAATTAGACTTTTGTAGAAATAGTTAATTTCCCAATTGGATGTAGTGGTAAAATACACCATAGATATTAGTAATAATATTAGCAATGTGAGATATTTAGATTTGGATATTGGCATATTTTAAGAAAATAGGGAATGGGGGAAAATTTTTAGATTTTAGATTTTAGATTTTAGATTTTAGATTTTAGATTGGAGATCACAAAAACAATCCAAAATCAAAAATCCAAAATTAATAACTCCTGGCTTCTTTTTTTAGAACCAACCCTGCTTTTTGACGAAGTAGGTATTAACAAAGTCTTCATGGTTTTTATTCAAGTAAATCATGCCTTCAATTAACCCTACAAGCTGCATAATTATTAGTGTAAATCCGTAAGTGAGAGAACCACCGACTACAGAAATAACTAGCATGATAAAGCCTTCTGGGGCATAACCCAGAATAAATTTATGTATCCCAAATCCCCCCAAAATAATGCCACAGTACCCAGATAAAAGTTGTTTGGTAGCATGAGATGGATTAAGATTAGTCATATTTAGTGAAGCTCCTGTATATGTAGGGTTTGCTCTTGAAAGTCTTCTGGTGCGGGCAGGCAAGAGGCAAGAGGCAAGAGTTTGAGCTATCTGTTGGTAACAAATTTTTTCATATTTCATCCTCAAAATGCTCAATTTTGCCATTCTTACCTTCAAAACCCTTGCACCTCAAAATCTTTTTTATCAGCCTTAAACCTTTGATTTATCAGGGTTTTGCATTTATATGGCTTACGCCACGCTCCGCTATCAGCATCCCCTATGTAATTATCAGAGTATTTCTAGTTTAAGTAAATGAGAAATTTAACCACAGAAGAGAATTCTGAAGGTGAGATAAACAAATTTGATTTTGAATCTTCAATGTCAAATCAAAAATCCAAAATTTCAAATCTAAAATTTGGTAAGTTAGTTGATAAATTTTGGTGCAGATAGTTGACAGATTTATATGTTCAACTTCAGCAAAGTTGAATATCATTAACCTGAATAATCGGCAGCATCTGTGATACTACTCTAGTGTTTACGGGTTGATTGTTATTATGTCCGGGAATTTTTTTCATTTATACCCATCTGCAAAATTAATTTTACAGATGTAGGTGGGGTTGAGGTAAGAAACCCAAAACCTCAAGGACTGGTATAAGTTGGGTTTCCCTATCAACTGTCACCTATTACCTGCTATAGCGGTGATGTTGCGCTGCTGGAAATTTGAGAATTTCAGATTTATATGTCGATATAATCAAATATTTTTGATTTTTTCAACTGTAATTGTCGGTTTTAATTATTGCTGCCCAAAAGAAATAAACTGAGCAAAGTACCACTATTCCAAAGTCCGTGGAGGAGCATGGGAGCGAGAAGATTGCGCGATCGCGTGTATACTATTCCTAAAACCATGCCTAATGCTGTGAGTGGCAAAATTTCCGATAAGCTGAGGTGAGCAGCAGCAAATAACAAACTACTCAAAAAAATTGCACTCCAAACAGGTAAATAACGAGTGAGGGAGGGTAATAAAAACCCACGAAATAGAAATTCCTCAAAAAATGGCGCTGCTATGGCCGCAGTAAAGAAAAATATTCCCAATGCTACATCATCTCTGCTTTCTAGCGCCAATTGTAACAGGGGGTTGCTTCCGCCTTGTCCGTTCCATAGTTGTTGATTGATTAATGATACTATGACGACTATGGGTAAAGCTGTGCAGTAGCCACCCAGTCCCCAGAAAAACCAATTACTGAAAAACCGGAAGCGAAACCAATCTTCTGGTAAGGGAAAATAACGTTTAATAGAAAAATACAGCACTGAGAACGCACCCAAGGCAACCATTACATAACTCACCAAGACAGAAAAAGCCTGAACTCGCACATTATCCGAGGAACGGGAGATAGGGAGGAGGGTTAACAATTCAGGTATAAATAATTGTCCCATCAAGAAAAATCCCAGGACAAAAACCTGTAAAATTGTTTCCACATTCCAAGGAGTTGACCAAGGCTTTTGGGCATTTGTCGCTAAGATAGACTCTCTGCCCTTGAGTAAAAGCTGAATAATTAAAGCTATTAGTAAGATTAGACCAATAAAAGCTGTTAAGCTGGGAATAGTGGCAATTAAGGCTAATTTTAATACTGCATCGGTAGCGGCTGCTTGTTGTGCAGCCTGAACATCTGCTAAAGCAGCTTGACGTTGTTGCAGTTGGTAAAGCTGAGTTAAAGCCGTGGAGCGAAACCAACCTTCTAAATTTTTTTGTATCAGTGGTTGAGCATTTGGGAGTAGACGCGGCGGGTTACTCCATAGTCCACTGAGGACGTTAGCGGTGGCGGTAAATTCGGTTTCAGAGGGTTCTTGTACTTGACTCCAAGTTTTTTGGGCTTTATCTGTTTCCCCTTGCTGTGCTTGTAATATTCCTAAGCGTAAGTCTAATTCATCCCGCAATTTTTGCAGTTTGCTGATAGACTTCTCTAGCTCTTTTTGTTGTTGTTGGGGAGAGGTTTTGGTTTCCAGGGGTTCATTTGGTAGGGGTTTGGCAGGTGTGACAGCGGTAATATCTTGAGCGCGAAGCTTGTCCAGTTGGTTTTTGGTTTTATCCAAGTTTGTTTTTACAGACTCACGCGCCTCTAGATATTGCTTGGCTGCACTTTCTAGGGGTTTATCACCTACTATTGCTGCCCGAAGAGCTTGAAAACTCTCGTCGTTGCTATCTTCTGGTTGCCATGCTTGGGCTTGCAAGACAATATTAGTTTGGTACAGTTCCAAACGACTTTGAAACTGAGGTTTTTGCCAACTAGCAAATAAAGACAAGCCGGACAACATAATCGCTAACAATGTTAGCGCAGTTAACAGCAACCGTTTAAGTGACATCTATCCCCCTTGAACTTACCTGTAGAGAGCGATCGCCCCTTGGCAATTATAAGATAATCTGGCAGGTTGGGGGGATAAGGGAATTGACACATAATTACCCCCGCATCTTGCGGGGGATTTGTGATCAAAAATGTCGTTTACCTTAGTTTAGTATGGAGTAGATTTACTGACCGGACATTTGTGGTGCTTTGTCTAGTCTCCAGGTGAAGTAGCTCTCTGGGTTGTTGTCAGGAACTATAAACCCAGTTGCTCCTCCTGATGTCTGAGGGGGTCTAGGAGAACTACTTTGTCCTTGTCCTTGTTGTCCTGGTATTTGTGGTATTTGTGGTATTTGTGGCATTTGTTGTTCTTGTCCTTGTCCTCCAACTAACAACTCTTGTGCATTTGTGGATAGTTCTTCCAGTAAATTAAACATTGAAACTTACCTCACTTACGTTATTGATTTAGTTAAGGGTTCTGTCCCATTTATTAATTGACAATAAGTGGTTTTTGAAGGTAATTCATGTGTCAGATGGCAGAATTTCTATTATGCCTTTTGGTTACTATAAGAGGTAGAGTATTATTGATACAGATAAAATCAATCTTTTGCTCGGTTTTTTGGATTAAGAGCTAACCGATCTTCCCTCTCACCCAAGCACGGAAAGATTTTAACAAAGCAATTTCACCCATATTTTTACTCTGCTGAATGAATCTAGTCATATCACTAACAGAAATCACAGGAAAAGCAACACTAAAATTAATTTCAATATACTCGCCTTCTAACAATTGATAAAACCTCAAAACATCACCGTCATATCTCCAAAGTTCAGCCACACCTAACGCAGCGTAAATATTAAACTTATTTACAGAACTGCTAGTAATATCAATTTCAATTGCTAAATCTGGAGGAGGATCTGTTTCTAAATTTAAAGTTTCTTTACCTCTGATAGCTGGTTCATTTTGGATATAATAACAAGTATCTGGTTCAATGCCTTTTTTAATTATTTTGCGTTTTAATGTGGTAGATCCAGCACTTCTTAGTTCTATATCTAATTCTTCAGCTAAAGCAACGATAAAATTACTAAAATTGCCTTTTGGGTTTTCGTGTTCAAATAGTGGAGTCATAATTTCTAAAGTACCGCACTCATAAGCAAAACGAGAACCTCTATTTTCACCTGTATCTTTTAGCAAGGATTCAAAGGTATCCCAGCTAACGTCATATAAAACTGTTCTTTGTTCTGCGGGTGTTGATTGGAGAAGCATAGTCATTAATAAAAAATGATTTACTTTTTATACATTAACCAAAGATTCATCTTTTTCCCAAGTAAATAAAGATTCGAGTTCACCAGATTCAGCAAAAGTGATTGCAGCTATTAAACATTGGGGTAAATTAACACACATCTGAGAAGGATAATTACCAAGTTGACCGCCAACAACTAATTTTTTTATTGGCTTAGAGATTGATAATTCAGGTGTAACTACAATAATTTTATCTTTCTGAGAATCTTTATTTTTTTGTTTTTTTAGCTGATCAGAAAGTTTAATTAAAGTTATGACTCTTTTATAAGAATGAGAAAGCTTGGATATATCGTAGCGTGGCTGATCTAAAAGAGAATAAAAATTATAGTTGTCTAAAGTTGCTGTAACAACGTATTTACCAGAAAACCCGGATTTACCTCCTCCAATCATCATATAACTATCATCATCAGCTTCTAAACTGACTAAAGTTTTAATCTTACCATCTAAGTCAAAAATAGCTGCTTCTATTTGTCGCAAAGTAGGATTTTTAATGACATTTTCTTCATTTTTGTTACCTGTCCAATTGTCTGTATATAATTGGGTGACAAACATAATTACCTCCTTGTCTTTGGTGCTTGTACTATAATTGTTTTGCTGCCACTGGGAGTAATAATTTCTAATTCCTCTATACCTAATTGATAAGCCATAGAATTTACACCTCCTCTTAAACCGCAAGCATTACAAAGGTCTCTATCTACAATTAAACGGGCTTTTTTAGCTGTAATACCTGCATCTTTTACTTGCTGAAAAGCATCCGCTTCTGCATGAGTTCTACTGATAGGATTAACTGTGAACGTTATTTGTCTAGAATAGGGATTACTACTAGAATTGATGCCAAAAAAACTTTGACCTTCTATTTCTAGTTTAGCGATTGTTGAGCCATCTGTTTCACTACCAGCAGGAGGTAAACCTAGACTTTCCCTATATTTAGCTAAGTCATCAAAAATACTGTCCGTTTTTCCTCTCCTTTATTCTGAAACATAGAGTTAAAATGTTACACTAAAACTTTATTATTTACAATACCTATTCTGTCACGATACTAGATAAAATACCTAAAATTTTACCGATATTATTAATATAATATTCGCTCAAGTCAATTTCTACCACTTGATTAATAAGTTTTAAAAATTTCCAGTTAGTTCCAGTAGTAACAGTTCCATAAATTGTTTGAATGTTATTACCTTCACGTTCATTAAACATTCTAGCAGCGATCATTTCTGCTACACATTGTCCTAAACCTGCATTAATATTTTCTTTTTTTGCTTCTACAATTGTCACCACAGGAGCATTAACAATTAATAATTCTGGGGAACGACTAATAATAAAATCACAATTACCATCTAATCCCTTTTCACTATCTACAGTAAAATCAATACCAGAAAATAGACTAATTTGATTTTTTAAATACTTTCTCACACTAATTAAAATCGGTGCAATAATCATTTCCGAGCGTGATTTTTCCGTATTACTTGCAAGTGCTAAAGGGACATTTTCTTGTAATAACTCTGCTAATAAAGCTGGACATTCAATTTCTGGAATAGAAGCAAAAATATTAACTTTATCTATAATAGTTAAAGCAAAGGATTTTCTAACTTTGTCTAGAGTAAATTCACTGTATGACATAACTATCTTCTCCAGAAGCAATTAATATTATCTCTGCTCCTCTGCGCCTCTGCGTGAGAAATAAAAAAGGTGGGCATTGCCCACCCAAAATATTATTTATCTATTCACCAAACACACTAGCAAAGAAATCTAAAGTTTCCTTCAAAGCTTTGATAAAAACATCAATTTCTTCACGGGTATTGTAAAAAGATAAACTGACTCGTGCAGTTCCCGCTAAACCTAAATGACGGTGTAAAGGTTGGGTACAATGATGTCCAGAACGAATAGCAACACCTTCTTGATCTAACAAAGTTGCTAAATCATTGGCGTGAACTTCGGAAGCTGTAAAAGCTGCTAAAGCGGCTCTACCTTCACCGTGAGCATCGGGTTTTGGTCCGTAGATTCTGATTTGAGGTATTTGGGCTAATTGATCGAATAAATAGGCTGTTAATTCCGCTTCATAAGCATGAATTTTATCCATACCAATGTTAGTTAAATAATCTATAGCTGCACCCAGGGCGATCGCCTCACCAATAGCAGGTGTACCGGCTTCAAATTTGTGGGGTAATTCTGCATAGGTGGAATGGTCTAAATACACCTCTGCAATCATTTCTCCACCACCAAAAAATGGCGGCATTGCTTCTAATAATTCTAATTTCCCATATAAGAAACCAATACCAGTGGGAGCTAACATTTTATGTCCAGAAGCTACCAACCAATCACAGTCAATTTCTTGGACATTAATAGGAGTATGGGGGACACTTTGGCAAGCATCCATTAAGAATTTCGCACCGTATTGGTGAGCAATTTCAGCTATTTCTTTAACTGGGTTAATACAACCCAAGGTATTAGAAATATGAACTATAGAAACGAGTTTTGTTTTTTCGGAAATCAGTTTTTTAAACTGTTCAAAATCAAAGGTTTCTTCTGGAGTGAGTTCGACAAATTTTAAAACTGCACCTGTTTTTTGAGCGACAAATTGCCAAGGAACTATATTACTATGGTGTTCCATAACTGAGAGAATTATTTCGTCTCCCGGTTGTAAGTTGTTCATTCCCCAACTGTAAGCAACTAGGTTAATAGCTTCACTAGCGTTGCGTGTAAAAACAATTTCTTGGCGAGATTTGGCGTTAATAAAATTAGCTACTTTGTCTCTTGCTGCTTCGTAAGCGTCGGTAGCTTTGGCACTTAAATAATGTGCGCCGCGATGCACGTTGGCGTTATATTGTTCGTAATAATCACGCCATGCGTTTAATACTGATAATGGTTTTTGGGAAGTTGCAGCGTTATCGAGGTAAACGAGGGGTTTACCGTGGACTTCTTGATGTAATATTGGGAAGTCTTGGCGAACTTTATCAGCGAGGGTTTTGGTAGAAGTGAATGTCATTTTTAATAAGTATTTCAGGAGTACAGAATAATTTCTAAATTTTAGAAATTCGACAATTCAACAGAAAATATAAAGTTCGTAGTAAGGACTTTAGTCCTTAAAATCTTTATGTTTGAGCGATGAATCGCTCACTACGAACTTACAATGCTTTACTTACTTGTGAGAGCGACGACTGTTTTTAACAGTTTTTCTCTCAATGATGAAACAGGAATTAAGTTAATAATTTCTGCTGCGAAGGCGTTAACTAATAGTTTGCGTGCGTCGGTTTCATCTATTCCGCGACTTTGCAAGTAGAAGATTTCATCGTCTTCCAATTGACTGACGGTTGCACCGTGAGCGCATTTAACGTTATCTGCGGTTATTTCTAGTTGGGGTTTGGTGTCAACTCTGGCTTTTGATGATAACAATAAGTTGCGGTTTAATTGTGCAGCGTCGGTTAATTGTGCGGGTTTGGGAACGAAAATTTTACCGTTAAATACTCCATGAGCGCGATCGCCTATAATGCACTTGTGTAGTTGTTTACTAACACCATGCGGATGATTTAAGGATATAGCACTGTGAGTATCAGCTAATTGTTTATCACCAATAACTGTTAAACCATTGAGTGTTGTTTCTGTTTGTTCTCCTGTTTGTAAAATCTCCAAATTATGACGGGAAATTTTACCACCAATTGTTACAGTATTACAAGTATAACGACTATACCGCGCTTGTGTTACCGCAGTTTTGCTAATGTGAAAAGCAGCATTACTTTCTAACACAATTCTATTGTGATTAACCTGAGCATTTTCATTTACCCAGATTTCCGTCACACTATTATTAAAGTAAACTTGCTCCTCTTGTGGAACAGGCATCTTGCCTGTTAAATATTCTCCAATACCTGTAACATACTCTTCAATCAAACTCACCTGAGAATTACTTTCAGCTATTACCAAACAACGGGGTTGAGAAATAATAGCTGACTCACCAGCAACAGAAATAAATAACAGATGAATGGGATTTTCTACAACTACATTTTTACCAATCAAAACCACTGCGACATCATTTAAACCAGCAGTATTCAGAGCAGTAAAAACATCCCTTGTTCCCTCAGACTTGTCCTGAGCGAAGTAGAAGGGCTGTGCTAAATATTCCTGAGCAACATCATCATCTAAAACATCTAAATTACCAACCTTTAAACCAGCAGGTAAATTTTCAGTATCAGATAAATTCGCTGCAAAAACACCATTTACAAAAACCAAACGGTGAGCAACTTCAGGTAAAGCAAAATCATCTGGTAGGGACAATTCATGAATTGTCCCTACATTAAAACTTACCTCTTTGAGTGGAGATAAATCAGTAAAACGCCATTCTTCATCGCGGGTGTTGGGAATAACAGAATGACGTACCCACTTCACAGCATCATTCTTAATTTGTTGTACCCAACCGCTTTTTTCAGATGCAGAAACCTGATTTAATAAACCAGTTAAAAAAGCATCTCTGTCTAACAAAGAATCAGAAATAAAACTAGGAGAAACTTCAATAGTCATGATTACACACCTACACCTAAAGCTTCTTCCAACACCCAATCATAACCACGAGATTCTAACTCTAAAGCTAACTCTTTACCACCACTTCTAATAATGCGTCCTTGAGCCATTACATGAACAAAATCAGGGACAATATAATCAAGAAGACGCTGATAGTGAGTAATCATAATTGTGGCATTTTCAGCATTAGTTAACTGATTCACGCCATTAGCAACAATTTTCAGAGCATCAATATCTAAACCAGAATCAGTTTCATCCAAAATTGCTAACTTAGGTTCTAAAATAGCCATTTGCAGAATTTCATTCCGCTTTTTCTCACCACCCGAAAAACCCTCATTCACACTACGATTGAGAAAAGAAGGATTCATTTTCACAACTTCCAACTTTTCCTCAACCAAATCATCAAAATCGAAAGCGTCAACCTCTTCCAAACCTTGAGCTTTACGACGAGAATTATAAGCAACCCGTAAAAAATCCAAATTGCTCACACCGGGAATTTCCAAAGGATATTGAAAAGCCAAAAACACACCACTTCTAGCTCTTTCCTCCGCCTCCATTTCCAGTAAATTTTCACCTTGGAAAATCACCTCACCACCAGTCACAGAATAAGCAGGATGTCCCGCTAACACTTTAGAAAACGTACTCTTACCAGAACCATTTGGACCCATAATCGCGTGAATTTCACCAGCGCGAACCTCCAAATTTAACCCCTTTAAAATTTGAGTTCCATCAACATCAGCCTTCAAATCCTTAACAGACAAAATCAAATCACTATTTTCAATAATCATGTTCTCTCTCTCTTCTCTCTTCTTTCTTTGTGAACTTTGCGTACTTTGCGGTTCGTTTCAAAAAAAACCTCAAAGAAAACAGATTAACCAACACTACCTTCTAACTTCAAACTCAATAACTTATCAGCCTCAACAGCAAACTCCATAGGAAGCTGATTAAAAACATCCTTACAGAAACCGCTAATCATCATAGAAATAGCATCTTCTGCGGAAATACCACGTTGAGCAAAAAAGAATAATTGATCTTCACCAATCTTAGAAGTAGATGCTTCATGCTCAACCTTTCCAGTATTATTCTGAACTTGAATATAAGGAAAAGTATTAGCCTGTGCATTATCCCCAATTAACATCGAATCACATTGAGAATAATTTCTAGCACCCTTCGCAGTAGGATTAATCTTCACCAAACCCCGGTAACTATTACTTGATTTTCCAGCAGAAATACCTTTAGAAATAATTGTACTGCGAGTGTTTTTACCAATATGAATCATCTTAGTGCCAGTATCAGCTTGTTGCTTATGATTTGTTAATGCAACAGAGTAGAACTCACCCACAGAATTATCACCAACTAACACACAGCTAGGATATTTCCAAGTAATAGCAGAACCGGTTTCTACTTGAGTCCAAGAAATCTTAGAATTGACACCTTGACACAAACCGCGCTTGGTTACAAAGTTGTAAATTCCACCTTTACCATTTTCATCCCCAGCGTACCAGTTTTGCACGGTAGAATATTTAATTTCCGCATTATTTAAAGCTACCAATTCCACAACCGCAGCGTGTAATTGATTGCTGTCGTACATCGGTGCTGTACAACCTTCTAAATAGGAAACATAACTATCATCTTCGGCAATAATTAAGGTTCTTTCAAACTGTCCTGTATCACCGGAATTAATGCGGAAATAAGTTGATAATTCCATTGGTGATTTTACACCTTTGGGAATATAAACAAAAGAGCCATCGCTGAATACTGCGGAATTTAAAGCCGCAAAATAATTATCAGCAATAGGTACAACACTACCCAGATATTTTTTTACTAATTCTGGATGTTCCCGTAATGCTTCGGAAATAGAACAGAAAATAATGCCTTCTTTAGCGAGTTTTTCTTTATAAGTAGTCGCTACAGAAACACTGTCAAAAATTGCATCAACAGCAACATTAGTTAATCTTTTTTGTTCATTTAAAGGAATACCTAATTTCTCGAAGGTTTCCAATAAGGTGGGATCAACTTCATCCAAACTGTTGAGTTTTTCTTTCTTTTGTTTCGGTGCGGAATAATAAATGATATCCTGATAATTAATAGGTGGATAGGTGACATGAGGCCATGTAGGTTCGGTCATCTTCAACCATTGACGGTAAGCACGAAGACGAAATTCTAGCATAAATTCCGGTTCTTCTTTTTTAGCGGAAATTAAGCGAATAATGTCTTCATTTAGTCCACGAGGGATGGTGTCGGTTTCGATGTCGGTGACAAAACCGTACTTGTAAGGTTGGTTAACTAAGGTTTTGACGGATGCGCTCATCGGTTCTCTTGTGTTCTCTTTAAAGGATAGGCGACGGGTTCTATAAAGCTGATTCCCGTTTTTTGTTAGCGATCGCTAACAGGGCTGTTAGAATAGGTTTACACACTAAAACAACTCGGCTGTTGTTTAATCTAAATCTATTGTACGATAGATTAACAACAACAATGTTGTTTTAGTCAAATTTTTTTAGAGATTTTTTGAATTTTTGGAAATTTTTATTGGGACTAACATGGCCACTACCCAGCAGTCCTCTACTAAGCAGGATATCCTAGAGTATCTTTTAAAACACTCACAAGCTACGGCTCTTGAACTTGCGGAAATATTAGAAGTTAGCCCCCAAGCGATTCGTCGCCATTTAAAGGATTTGGAGGGTGAAGAATTAGTGATATATTCTATACCGGAAAATTCTGGTATGGGTAGACCTCAACATATATATAGTTTAAGTCAACGGGGCAGGGAACATTTACAAAAGAGTGTTAGCAGTGTCGGTGGTGGTTATGGAGAGTTTGCGGTTTCGCTGTTAGATACTTTAGCGGAAACTGTAGGGCGTGAGCAGGTAAAAACGATTTTACAAAAACAGTGGGAAAGAAAGGCGCTGGAATATCGGGAAAGGGTGGGTAATGGTTCTTTAAAGGAACGGGTTGCCGCTTTGGTGGAATTGCGAAAAGCTGAAGGTTTTATGGCTGAGTTTCACCCTGTAGAATCTGATATTGACGTGGGTGAAAGGTTTTTATTTATGGAACACACCTGCGCTATTTCTAATGTGGCTGAGTCGTTTCCTAGTGTGTGTGGTCATGAGTTGGAAATGTTTGGAGCGATTTTACCAGATTGTAGTGTGGAAAGGACGCATTGGTTAATTCATGGTGAGCATCGTTGCGGGTATTTGATACAGAAAAGATAGGATGTTGAACGCAGATTAACGCGGATAAACGCAGATGAGGAGAAGTAAGATATGGAAGTTGAAAAATTATCTGATCGTCAACAAAGATTAGACAGTTTTTTAGAAGCTCTAAAAGCTGCAAGTCAATTAGAAGATGATATCAGAAAATATGGGTTAGATGCTGCTTATTTATATTTTGAAGATATGGATGGTAATTAGTTGGAAACTTGGGGTGATGATGACGATGAACCCTGTTATATTGAATAAAAAATACATTGAATAGAGTAAAAAGCAAATTATTATGAAAGTTCAAAAAATTAAACTCAAACATTTTAAAAAATTTCGAGATCAGGAATTAGATTTTACTGATCCTGAAACTGGTTTAGCAGAAGATTTAATTGTTATTATTGGTGTAAATGGTGCGGGAAAAACGAGCATTTTACAAGCTATTGCATCCACATTAGGTACAGCTACAGGAAGATTAAAAAAACCTGCTGATTTAGATTGGCCGGGATTTAATTATGAATTATTAGGTAGTAATTGGCGTGGTTCTCCCACCAATGTCACTATTAATGTACAATTTTCTAAATCAGAACTGCAAGCTATTAGCGAATTTCACCAAAAATTAAGAGAAATAGAAAGAGATTTACCAGTTCCTCCTGCTAAAGAATACCTTGTTAATTTAAAATGGCAAGGTGAAAGTGTAACAGCAGATAGAGCAGCAGAATTATTTCAATTTAAAGGACGAGAATATGCTAAACAACTATCTCGTTCTCAAGGATTTTCAGTTTTTGAAAGAGTGGGTACAGTCTTTTGGTACACAGAACAAAGAACTGCAACTAGTCTGACTCCTGAAGATCCAGAAAAACAATTAGAAATTACAGAGGATATTTTACGCGATCGCCTAGCAAAGTGGCAAATTTTTCATGAGAAATATGGAAAAAATGGTAAAAGTTTTCGTCCAGGAGCAAAAGACTTATACGCAAAAATATCCGAAATTTATAAAACTGTTTTTCCAGGACGTGAATTTGCAGGTTTAGAAATGCGAGATAATATTGATGATATTCTCAGCGAACCTTGGTTTTATATTTATAACAGTAAAAATAAAACTCACTATGAATTTTCGGAAATGTCTGGGGGAGAGCGTGCTACATTTCCTATACTTATGGATTTTATGAATTGGAACATTCACAATTCAGTAATTTTAATTGATGAAATCGAATTGCATTTACATCCACCCATGCAACAGGCTTTACTCAGAACTTTACCGAAATTAGGTAAAAATAATCAGTTTATTATTACCACTCATTCTGATTATGTAGCGCAATTAGTACCAGAATCATCTATCAGAATAATAGAGGAGTAATTGAACTGTGAAAGTAGTTGACAAAGTTATTTTTTGTGAGGGTAATCTTGACTTATGGCTACTTGATAAAGTGGTCGAAAATCAATCCAATAATATACCAATTGTTGCTGCTGGCGGTAAGTTTAGTTTTTCGACATTTATTCAAGGATATTTTTCTTCTGTAGAGGAAAATAAACAGGATAAAAATAATGAGAGGAAAAATCAAGATGAACGAAAAAAATCTGCTAAAAAATATATTACTTTCAGAGATCGTGATTTTGATACTGAACCTACATCAGAAATTAAGTTACTGCAAATAGATAAATTAGGAAATAGATCGTTTCTATCTCATCGTACCTGTATTGAAAATTATTTACTTGAACCTGAACTCATTCATCAATATTGGATAACCAAATATGAAGAACAATTAGAAAATCCTATTTCTAGATGGGGACACAAAGATTCACCAGGAATTGATAAAATCACTCAATGGATAGAAGAAGCTGCAAAGAATTTACAAGCTTATCAAGCTGTCAGATGGGCTTTAGGCAATTTATGTCAACTTAGTGCTAATAGACAACAGTTAAAAACAAAATGGACTGAAAATACAATTCCAGATTCTCTAGATTTATCTAATTGTAAAAGTGAGGCTTTGTCATTAATTAATGAATTTAAAAATACAGTTGAGGAAGTGACAATAGATAAGTTTGAAGAAAGTCTATCTAAGTATTTACAGCTTTTTAATCAACAGGAATTTTGGCAGCAAAAGCAGTATTTAATTTGGTTTAATGGTAAAGATATTTACAAAGCAATGCACAAAATAAGTCAAGATAAAACACGCCCATATAAATCATATATTTCTATGGATAAATTTTCTAAATGGGCAGTTAATAATATTGACATTAATCAATACCCTGATTTGATTGAATTGAGAAATAAAATAGAACAGCTTTAGAAGAAATATTTTGAAAAGTTGAAAATCAGATTGATTCCTAATTTATTCTGGAATTCAGCCAGTTAATCTTTTGGGAAAATCGAAAAGTTAGCACATCTACCCAAATCATACCCGAATGTGCCAAAATGTACATAACTATTTTTAGGCATCTGTAACCTATGGTTTGGCAAAAAGGTGATAAATTACAGGGTGGGAGATACGTTATAGAAAAAGTTCTGGGAGAAGGTGGTTTCGGGATTACATATCAAGCACAACATACACTTTTAAAGCAGTGGGTAGTAATTAAAACGCCTAATGAAAGCCTAAAAAATGATTCAGAATACCCCAATTATGTGAAAAGATTTATTCAAGAAGGACGCAAATTAGCCAAACTTTCTCAACAACCACACCCGAATATTGTCCGTGTAAATGAGTTATTTGAAGAAAGTAAAACATATTGTTTAGTAATGGATTTTGTGCCTGGTGAGAGTTTATTTAATTTGGTACAGAAACGGGGAGCATTACCAGAATTAGAAGCAGTAGGATATATTAAACAAATTGGAGAGGCTTTAATTTTTGTTCATCAACAGGGTTTAGTTCATCGGGATGCACACCCTGGTAATATTATGGTACAAAAAAATGGTAAAGCTGTATTAATTGATTTTGGAATTGCTGGGGAAATAATGCCCCAAGATGGATATTTTACTTCTCATCATCCTGCTAATATTGCTTTTGCACCTTATGAACAAATGGGAGGAAATAGACAAGTAACCATAGATGTTTATACTTTAGCTGCTTCTTTATATTATGCAGTTACAGGTAAACGTCCTGAAAGTTCCCTGGATAGAAAATTGTATAATAAACCGTTAATTTCTCCTAATAAATATGTTTTTGGTATTAGTGATGGGTTGAATCTGGCAATACTTAAAGGTATGAATTTAGAAGCAGAATATCGTCCGCAATCTATGAGAGAATGGTTAAAGTTATTGCCTGATTTTAGTAATCAGGTTTATCAGATTAGTCAGAAAATAGAACATCAAACAATTAGGACAGAGAAAACTGTTCCCGTTATTGTAGGTGTTAATAATTCTCCTAGTGTTAAGGTAAATATTAATAATATTCCTTCAGTTTGGTTAAAATTCATGAGTTTACATTTGATGATAGTTCTTTTACTATATTATCATTCAAATTATGATTATATTGTTCATCAAAATTTAGGCTTTGCTTTTTTTACTACTTCCTTTACTAATTTAATTATAGCTTTAGCTTCAACTTTGCCTTTAGCTTTGGTACTTGCTTCAACTTTACCTGTAGCTGTATTTATAGCTATGGGCTTTACTGCTATAATTTGTTCTTCCTTAGTCTCTAATTATACTATATCTTATACTGTTGTAGATTTATGTATTGTCATATTTTGCATTATATTTTTCATTATTCAATTTTATTTGGTCAACCTTTATCGTGAAATCCATAAGCATTTAAGCCAATATTCTAGCAAAGATTATAAATTTTTAGTTCTAATGGGTGCATCTTCATTAGGCTTATTTTTAGGCTGGCTAATTTATCAAATCTTCCCAATATTTACCAATCGCTAAAACCTTACATTTTTTATTCTCTCATGATACAATATAATTGAGTTCCAAAAATATAACTACATAAATATAAAAAATATGAACAACCTATCAATTCAAGTGCAAACATTACAGGAAGCATGGGAAAAAGGTTTACAGCAAGGTTTAACCCTAGTTGCTGTAAATATGTTACGAGAAGGTATTGATTTAGATTTTATCGTTAAACTAACTGGACTGCCATTAGAAGTAGTTAAAAATTTACAAGCTGTTGATATAGATGATGATAAAACATTAGTTAAAGATTTTTTAGAAATGAGTGAATCATCATTAGATAAAGTTTGGCTTGATCCAGAGGAAGACGAAGCATGGAAGGATCTATAGAACATTTAATTAAAGGTGATGTTATATCTGTTCCTTTTCCTTTCTCTGATACATCTACCACTAAGAAACGTCCAGCTTTAGTTATAACTGAATCGGACAATAATAATATTATAATTTGTCCTATCACCAGTAAACCAGGTCGAGATTATGAAATTAAGTTAGAAGATCAAGATTTTAGAGTTGGTAAATTGAATTTAAGTCCTTGCTATATTCGCCCTAATATTATTGCGACGGTTGATAAAAGTAACGTAATTCGGTACATTGGAAAAATCAAAGATGAGAAAATTCATCAAGTGATTAGTACAATTATTGAAATTATAGAAAAGCCATCATCACCACCACCAGTATCAAAAGCTTGGGAAAGAGGTAAAAAACCAAAATGATGAAATACCCATATCACCGACTTCTTGGATAAACTATTGAAGTAAGAAGTTTGGTATCTTAAACTACTTACGATTAAACCAATTTTCCCCACCTGGTAACTGTATTAAAACTTCCGCGATCGCTTTCGGTAAAGTTTTCGCCGAATGTTCATAAGTCAAAGTTAAAAATTGACAACCTTTTGCTACCAACTCCGGTTTATCAATCATTTCCTCTAATTGAAATTGATTATATGTACCATTTAAAACCTCATCACTAGCATCAGCAATAGCTTTCTCTATAACCTCCTCTAAAATTAAATCTTCCCATTCATCAACATTAATATAATAGGATTTTTTATTTTCCTTTAAGTTGATATCTTGAATACCTACCACTGAATTTCTAATAGAAGCTGCCCAGGAATTGGTTAGCCGTTGCTCAATTTGATTTTTAATTAAATGTATTAGTAAAATCTTTAAAAAAGACTTTATTTGTTGTATAATTGCTTTCTTACTCATCCCCTCTAACTCATCAACAATAGCTAAAGCATCGCTATAACGCTGTTCTAAGATACTATTTCTGAGGTCTATTAATTCCTGTGTCATCTTTGTATTAACCTCAAATTAACTCAACTACATTTAATATACCATCAAATATGGTTAATGAAACTCAAACCCCATGATTAACCCCTCTCTGCGTTCTCTGCGTCTGGAGCGTGAGAAAAAACAATTATTCAAAAATTACCACAATATGATTTAATATTATAAAAACAACTTCAGTTTAAATCTTATGGATATCTCCCCCAACCAATCATCAAGCCAATTTTTAACCCCTGACGAATCTGCACAAGTTGACGCAGCTTTATTATCTTCCCCTGAAAAGTTTTTAACCAGATTGACAATTTCCTCCTTACGGATTTTACAACATATCGCCAAAGAATATGATGTACCCATTGAAGATTTGACAGCAAAACAAATTATTAACTGGTTTGAAATTGATGCAAAAATTAGAAGAGAAAAAGGAGTAGAAGAAGCATTTTTGAAGTGGTAGGGGATAATTTATAAGGGGACATGATCTTGATATATATAACTAAAAGGCGAGTTTTTATAACTCAGTCCTTTGCTATTTTTGGATTATTAGGACTATCTCTAATTAGTTGTAATTCCAAGGTAGCAAAAACTATGAAATTAACCAGCAGTGCTTTTGTAGATAATGGTTTAATTCCTGCAAAATATACCTGTGATGGTGCAGATATTTCACCGCCTCTAAGCTGGGAAGAAATTCCCCCAAATACCCAAAGTTTAGTATTAATTGTAGATGACCCAGATGCACCAAAAAATACTTTTGTACATTGGGTTATTTATGATATTCCCCCTTCAGTTAACCAATTAGCGGAAAAAATTCCTGCGGGTAAAACTATTCCTATTGGTGGGATACAGGGTAAAAATGATTTTGGCAAATTGGGTTATGGTGGTCCTTGTCCTCCTAGTGGAACTCACCGTTATTTTTTCCATCTTTATGCTTTAGATAAAAAGCTAAATTTAGAACCTGGTGTTAGTAAAAATCAAATTTTAACAGCAATAGCAGGTCATGTTTTAGCAAAAGCCGAATTAATGGGAAAATATCAACGCCAAAGTTAAATGATTTAACAATGAAAAGAATCATTAGATCCCCGATTCATTTAATAAATAATAAATCAGGGATCTAATCACCAATTACCAATTACCCATTACCAAAAAAACAGATATGATAAATATTCAACACAGACAAAATCAATGATTGTAATTATTAGTCCGAGGACTACGCGCACCTGCAACTGCACCCATTAATGCTGCTGCTAAACTTAATAGAGAACCAAGGACAAACCACCATAAAGTTCTGGAAGTTGCTGCGGCAATTTCACGAGTTTGTTCAGCAGTTAAAGCAGGTAAATTTTGTGGTATGGTAGTACCTTGTCCTTGAATTTGATTAATTACTGATGCTGCATTGTAAGCAGCAACCCCAAAAGCACCCCAGACTCCATTTGCTAATAGAAAAGAGCTAATTGCTAAAGTAGTCGCCCAAAGAATTGCACCGTTAAGTAAAGCTGTGTCTCGGTGCATTGGTCCACAGCCGCGAGTTGCTACCCAACCACCAAGAAATAGAGAAATTAATAAGGCTATGGTTGACCAAATCCCCACATTACTAATAATTCCGGCGGCGATTGTTCTTGGTGCTAACGAGTCAGCTATTCTACCTGCACCTAGCGCCCCAAAAAATGAACTTAATATTAATTGCGTAGCTAGAGCAACTAAAACACCGGAAATTATTGGACCCCACCGCACGCGATCGCGGTATTCTGTTACTCGACTAGCTACCGCAGACTCAGAAGGCAGAATTTCATCCCCTATTCTATTTACATAAGACATAGTTTATTTTCTCCCTTGCTATTTCAGTAAAGTTGCTCAGGTATATTTATGCTTTATGCTTTTATTTACAATTAAATTGCTATTTTGTGTTTTTATTATCTATCAGTGGAAAGAGTTAATTACTATGTCTTTAGTGAGAAGATAAGGTTGTGAAATACAGTTTTGAAATATAGATGTAATGTTGAATTTTTCAGACTTTTTACATATTCAAAAAAGACAAAATTCTAACGCATTTTTACAGCCGTACCTGTAGCAGTAATCAGTAACAAAACTCCAGATTGGTCAACGTTAATTGTGCCTGTATCAATTTCAATTCCGATCACAGCATCTGCTCCTAAACGTTGCGCTCTTTGTACTAGTTGTTCTAGTGCTTTCCGTTGTCCTTCTTCAAATAAACGTTCGTAGCTGCCAGTACGTCCCGTCCACCAACAATATCCCTAATGCTGGCTAAAAAGTCCCGCAAAAAATTGCTGCCATAGACAACTTCCGCTGTGACAATGCCCAAATATGAATCAATGACAGCGCCTTGAATGACATCGGTTATGCTTAAAAGCATAATATTTCCTTATTGACAGCCAATAGTTTAAAGTTTGGGTTTTTATGTGCCTCTGATACAGATTGCCATAACTTCTGGAACTTTTTGGATCTTATTTTCATCCTATATTTTCATCCTGCCACACTTGTAAATGCCAATTGAATTGCATCTAGTTCATAGTCTTGCCACTTATCAGATGAGTATAGATGTTCGCCTGAATTCCTATATACAGCAACAGGACAGGGTTCTAAAAATTACCAATTTTAGAAGATTTTGTTAATGTGAATAAATACAGTTTTCAAAACTAAATATTTTTGTTTTAATGTACAAACAAAAACTTCACTAAAATTTAAGGATCTTTATGGTATACAAACAAACATCATTTTTGGTGGCTGTTCTATTATTAGGAAGTTTTGTAACTGCAATTCCTGTAGTGGCTGAAAGTACAGAGGTATTAGTTGCCCAAGCAAGTAACCCACGGTTAAGGGAATTATTAGAGGAAGGGCGGAGATTAGTCGATGCGGGGGATTATAATGGGGCGATCGCTGTCTATCAGGAAGCAGCAAAATTAGCTCCCAGAAATGCGAGAATTCATTCTGGAATTGGGTTCTTATATGCTCAACAAGGTAATTTTCAGTTAGCTTTAACTGCTTATCGTCGTGCGATCGCCCTAGATGGGAATAATAGTGACTTTTATTACGCTGTAGGTTATATCAAAGGTAATTTAGGAGACACCAACGGAGCAAAAGAAGCTTATCGTCGATCCATCCAGCTAAACCGTAGCAATTTTAATGCTTATTTAGGGTTAGGTGTCACACAAACTGCTTTAGGTGATTATACCTCAGCGATGTGGGCTTTTGAAGAAGCAATTAAATTAAACCGTAACAATCCACGTACTTATGAATTGATGGGTTCAATGTTCAAACAACGTAGACAAACTGAACAGGCCAGCAATGCTTTAAGACAAGCTCTTAGTTTATATCGCAGCAGTAATGATGCAGAAGGTGCAAACAGAGTAGAAAATATGCTCAGAGAGATCGGAGGTTAATGTTAGTAGGTAGCAGAAAAAAATTCCTTGACAAATTAAATGATTGCTGAACTCTAACCAATGCTAAAAATAAGAAATAGACTCTGGTGAATTACCAAAATTATGAATACTCAGGGAATAGAAAATCAGCAAAATTTGTCATGGTCTTTTTGGCCTATTTTACCTCTGTATCCCTACGGAAAAAGAAAGACTCTATGCCGAGAAATTATCAAAGATAGCCTATGGATATTTGATCAATTACAGGGCATTCTGTATACAGTTGTACCAGTTAGAATGACCATAATTAAGCTACAGGAAGGCGGACTTTTAGTTTATGCACCTGTAGCACCTACCCCAGAATGTATCAATTTAGTAAAAGAATTGGAACAAAAACATGGGGAAGTAAAATATATAATTTTACCTACCAGTTCTGGTTTAGAACATAAAATATTTGTCGGTCCTTTTGCCAGAAAATTTCCCCAGGCTTTAGTTTATGTTGCTCCCCATCAATGGAGTATTCCTTTTAATCTTCCCCTCAGTTGGTTAGGTTTTCCTCAAAAACGGACATTATTTTTATCAATAAATCATCAAAACAACCCCTTTGGTAATGAATTTGAATATAAAATTTTAGATATCAATTTAGGTAAAGGTTCTTTCCAAGAAGTTGCATTATTACACAAACCATCTCGCACTTTATTATTAACAGATACCATACTTTCTATTTCTGAAGAACCACCGGAAATTTTACAAATAGATCCCTATCCCTTACTATTTCATGCTAGAGACAACGCCCAGCAAAAAATGATAGATAATGCTGATAACCGTCGTCGTGGTTGGCAAAGAATAGCTTTATTTGCAATTTATTTTCGTCCCAGTGCAGTCAAAATTTCTCAACTTGGGGAAATGTGGAAAGATGCCAAAAAATCCCCTGATCGTTCACATCAAGCATACTTTGGTTTTTTCCCCTTTAAATGGGATGAAAATTGGCAAGATACCTTTACTGCATTATCTGGTAATGGTCGTCCTTTTGTCGCCCCAATTTTACAAATTCTCATCCTTCCTCAAGGAGGAAGAGAAGTAATAGAATGGGCTGATCAAATTGCAAATTGGGATTTTCAACAAATTATTTCTTGTCATTTTGATGCACCTATTAAAGCTACTCCTCAACAATTTAGACAAGCATTTAGTTTTTTAGAAAAGCAACCAAAAGCGAGTTATCAGCAACCTTTATTAAAAGAAGATGTGCGTTTTATTGAAGAATTGGAAGCTGGTTTAGTGAAGCGGGGTATTGCTACACCTCAAAAGGAAAAAGTGTAATTTGTAATATTTCCTTCGGAAACGCTACGCGAATGTAATTCGTAATTATTAGGGAACAGAATTTTTGACTTTTGACTTGATTTTCCCCAGTCACCAGTCACCAGTCACCAGTCACCAATTACCTTGCTAGCAATAGGCATTCTCCAACCAGTACCAAAAGCACGATCTGTAATTTTCAATCCTGGTGCTGCTTGACGGCGTTTAAATTCCGCAATAGAAACCAGTTTTAACACCCTATTTACTATTACTTGATCATGACCTGCATTAACTATTTCCCCTGCTGATTGATGTTTATTAATCAACCGTTCTAAAATATCATCTAAAATGTCATAAGCTGGTAAAGAATCTTGATCAACTTGACCAGGTTTTAACTCTGCACTTGGTGCTTTTGTGATAATATGTTGAGGAATAATTTCTTTTTGATGATGGGTATTTAACCAATTACAAATAGAATAAACACGGGTTTTTGGCACATCTGCAATTACCGCTAAACCACCATTCATATCACCATAAAGTGTACAATAACCTACAGCCATTTCTGATTTATTACCAGTAGATAAAAGCAGATGTCCAAATTTATTAGATATCCCCATTAACAAAGTACCACGAATGCGAGATTGAATATTTTCCTCAGCAATACCAAATTCTGTACCTGTGAATAAATCAGCTAAAGTATGATCAAAACTTTGCATTAATTCCCCAATAGGTAAAATTTGAGTTTTAATTCCTAAATTTTCCCCTAACTTTAAAGCATCACTCACAGAATGTTCAGAACTATAAGGAGAAGGCATTAATACACCTAAAACATTTTCTTTACCTAATGCAGTTGTCGCAATAGCAGCAACTAAAGCGGAATCAATACCACCACTTAAACCTAAAACAATTTGAGAAAAACGGCATTTTTTTACATAATCTCGCACACCTAAAACCAAAGCTTGCCAAATTTCCTGATCTTCAGATTCATAAACTGGGGAAATAGAATCTAACTGTAAATCTCGCATTTGTTCATCAAATTCAATAGTTAAAAAATCTGTTTCAAAACCTTTAGCACGACAAATAATTTCACCCTGATTATTTACAGCAAAACTACGTCCATCAAATATTAAATCATCATTTCCACCAACTTGATTAGTATAAATAATTGACTGTTGAAAATTGGCTGCACTATGTTTTAACATTGCTTCCCTTAATTTTTGCTTACCAACTGTATAAGGAGAAGCGGATAAATTGACAATTAAATCTACACCTAAAATGGATAAATCAGCAATGGGATTAACTGCATAATGACGTTTTCCCCAAAATTCCTCATCATTCCATAAATCTTCGCAAATAGTCACACCAATATTGATATCATCTAAAGCGAAATAATTAGCTTGCAATCCTGGTTCAAAATAGCGATTTTCATCAAATACATCGTAAGTTGGTAATAGTCGCTTATAGAAATATTGTTTAATTTTTCCTGCTTCTAATAAAGCAATACTATTAAATAAAGTTTTACCCCCTGTAATATGAGCATCTTTATTTTTAACTACAGTTCCCACTAAAACAGCTAAATTAGCTGGTAAATCTTGAGCTAATTTTTTTAATGTGATATCCATTGATTTCACAAAACTAGGATTTAATAATAAATCCCTGGGTGGATAACCACATAAAGACAGTTCAGGTGTTAATAATAAACGGACATTATTTGCTGCTGCTTGTTGTGCAACTTCCAGGATTTTTTGAGTGTTTCCTGTTAAGTCACCGATGATAGGGTTAAGTTGGGCAATTGCAATTTTCATAAGACAAGGGAATAGGTAATTGGTAATTGGTAATTGGTAATTGGTAATTGGTGATTTGTAACTAATTTTTATCTATTCTCTATTAACTGTCACCTGTCACTTAATTTAAATAAAAACTAAATGTTTATCCTTAAACGGTGCAAAAGCTTCTGCATCAAATTTATATAAACTCGCGGGACGACCTGCACCTCTTGATACTTTAATTCCTGTATCTAATAAAAAACCAAGTTTCAATAAACGCGCTCGAAAATTTGAATAATCAGAAAAGTTTTCTCCTAAAACTGTGGTGTATAACTGATATAAGTCATTTAAAGTAAAGGTTTCTGGTAAAACATCAAATGCTACGGGACTATATTCTAATTTATTTTTCAGTCTTCTGTGTCCATAGGTGATAATTTCATTATGATCAAATGCTAACTGAGGTATTTGTTTAACCGGATACCATGCAATACCCGCAACTTTATCAGCAATTAATTCTGCTTCTTCAAACCGAACTAAAGCAAAATAACTAACTGATAAATAACGCACTCCATAACTATTAATTTCTTCTCTGGGGTCACGGTTTGGACCACCAAAAGTATAAAGTTGTTCTAAATAAAGATTATTAACCTTTATTTTTTCTGCCATAATGCGATAAGCAGCATCTTCTAAAGATTCTCCTTGTCTAACTAAAGTACCAGGGAGACTCCAAGAATTTAAAAATGGTTCTTGCTGTCGCATTACTAATAAAACTAACAGCCGATTTTTGGTAGTATCTACAGAAAATATGACATTATCCACACCGACTTTAAAATCAGCCAAAGTTTGTTGAAGTGTGGAATTTGAGATTTTCTTATGGTTACGTAGTGGCATTTAAACGTACAATTTCTCCCGATAAATATAATCTATAACAGGGGGTGTGAGAGTTTGATGGTCTTTTTGTTGACGAAAAGCGGTAGAGGAAACATCTAAACCTGTTAAACTAGCGATCGCAATTTTTCCTCCTAATTCCCTAATTTTTTCCAAACTAATATTATCTATTACATATCCAGGACGAGGAATCACCAACAATTTCACTTGTTTTAATAAATCTTCAATATGATACCATCTTGGTAATTGAATAACTAAATCTGATCCAATTACTAAGGTATATTCGACATCATTACCCCATCTTAATTTCGCTTTTTCTAATGTTTCCAAAGTTCGCCAACTACTTAATTCTTGTTCCAAACTAATATTACCTAATGGTGCTTGAATATCTGTAATTAACAAATTCAACATTGCTGCACGATGAGGTAAAGGAGTTTGTTGCTCTTTAAAAGGATTATCAGCAGCCCAAACCGCTACCCAATCATAATGTTGAGATAACCATTTAATAATTTTTTGATGTCCCGCAGTTGGTGGATCAGCACTTGTTCCGAATAAAGCGATCTTTTTCATCTTACTTTGCGTCCTTTGCGTTCTTTGCGGTTAGTTTCTTAGTCTTTTCCTTCAACTCATGCAGCATTTCCGAAATTTCTACTTTTACAGAAATTGGATTTTCTAAACTTCTTGTTTCCTGGGGTAAACTCGCTACAGATAATGCGCTTCTTTCTCGAATAGTTTGTAAATTTTCTGTTGGTTTTATCTGCTTACCTGATTTCATCACTAACTCTAACAAAGGTTTTTCTTTCCCAGAATTTTCATCTAATAAACCTAATCTATCAGATTGTAATTTACCATCAACTAAAGACCTAAAAATTTGTTTTTTACCAGGATAAGTAAACTTACCGCTAGACATTTTCATCACCGGAATACCATCAATGTCTACTAATTTATAAACTCCATTTACAGGAGAACCTGTTACTAACTTTGTGCCTAAACCATAACCATCAATTTCTGCACCTTGATTTTTTAATCTTTGTATTTCCCATTCATCTAAGTCACCACTGGCAAAAATTGTAATTTGTGGTAGGAGCGATCGCACTTGTTTTGATAAACTAACTAAATCACCAGAATCTAACCTCACCCCAGTTAATGTCATTTCCCCACTATTTACCTTTTTAGCTAACTTTTCAGCAGCAGCAACAGTATCAAAAGTATCAATCAATAAAGGCGCACCCGGAAAATATTGATGAAAAGCTGTAAACGCTTGTTGTTCACTTCCTTCTAAAGCTGATAACGCCATTACTAAAGCGTGAGCCATTGTACCAGTTGGGTTTTCACCTAGTTGTAATGCTGCTAACACATTGGAAGTGGCATCTAAACCACCTGCTAAAGCTGCCCTTGCAGCCCATAAAGAAGCTTGAGGACTAAAAGCTCTGCGTGTGCCAAATTCTAAGAGTTTTGCTTTTTCCCCCGCAATATTACGTAATCTAGCAGCCCTGGTAGCGATTAATGTTTGATAATTAAGTGTATTTAAAAGATAAGTTTCTACTATTTGTGCTTGCCATAAGGGCGCTTCAATTCTTAATAATGGCTCATTAGCAAATACAGCAGTTCCTTCTGGGACTGCCCACACATCCCCAGTAAAACCACCCTCTGTTAATAATGACCAAAAACGCTCAGGTGCATGATAAAATATACCTGTTCTTTGTAAAGCAGCAATTTGGGCAGAATTAAAACGAAAATTAGCTAAATATTCCAAAGCTTGCGCCAAACCCATCGCTATTAAATAGCCAAACCCTTCAGGTAAGCGTCTAACAAACAATTCAAAGCTGGCTCGTTTTTGTTCTATTCCTTCACCTGTGTAACAAGCTGCCATTGTTAGCTGGTAAAGGTCTGTCAGCAAACTATAATTTTCAGGACAAAGATTCAGTTCTGGGTTTTGGTATCTGTACTTGTCATCATCAACATTTGCAAAAGCTGTCATCTGAAAGCGTCCTACTAAGAGTGCTTCTCTTATTATGGTAAATCATACCATAATTAATGTCAAGTATAGAAAAGATGATGCATGAAAACCTTGCCAATCAAGGCAAATTAATCTTTATATATCTTTATATATCTATTATTTCACAGTTTTTAATGGTAAGACTAATAATTATGTCAGAAAAATACCCGATTACTCGCCAAGAATTTACAATTAGAATTAAAAGAAAAAGTGTGATTCTTCAACTCAATGAAGTATTGCAAAGCAATCTAAAAAAACATTGCGTAAAATATAAATATATTGCGAATATGAGCAACCAACAAATATCAGCATTAAAGTAATAGATATCTCAGATAAAGGGCATAAAAAAGGAGTCTTAGATTATGTTTATCTCCAGAATGCTTGCTAGTATGACCCAATTTATTTCTGAAGCCTTCATGCGAATTTTTAGCCCTACAGATGACGCTTATCCTGTCACTGGTTTTCAACCTTTTACTGGCGTTCCCTATAAGAGACGTAAAGCTGCATCTTGGTAGATTTTTCTTAGGAGTTCAGGAGTTCAGGAGACAGAATAAATCTCCCCAACTCCCCAACTCCCCATCTTCCTGTCACCTGTCACCTGTCACCTAACCATATTTTCAAACACTGGTTTATGTAGTAACCAATCTTGACCTACTTGAATACTAATATCAGAGGCGATATTACCAGTGCTTTCAACCCGCACTTCTCCAAAACCTAAAGTATTACGAATAGATTCAGCACTATCACTATCACCTTGTTGAGCAACAATGTGAGTAGTATCCAAAGGTTCACCCCAAGGTCGAGAAATAAAGATATTACGATATCCAGCTTGTTCTAAAGCTGCAATTAAGGGACGAATTTGAGAGCGATCGCCACCTGTACTATCTTGAATTGCGATCCGTAGCCGAGAGGGATCAGTGATTTCAGGATCAACTGATGTTGATTCTAAACCAAAGTTTTGCACCATTAATTTATTAATTATTTGTGGATCGGGTATCCAATAACTAGCCTCATACTCATGTTTTTCACTAAAACGACCGGGAAGCATTAACATCTGCATATTAGAGCGATTGGTTCGCGCCCCAAAACCAACCAAAGCCACAAGTTCCTCAACAGATAAGTTAGTATCAATATGTTCTCTCACTGTTTCTAGAATTTCTGGTAATCGTGTTAATGTTGCTGGATTAAGACTTTGTTCAATCAAGGCACGTAATACCATTTGTTGCCGTTGAATCCTGCCAATATCTCCGAGTTCATCATGGCGAAACCGGAGTAATTGTAGTGCTTGATCACCTGCCAAATGCTGTTTACCAGCCTTTAAATTAATATATAAATGTTGAGAATCATCCTTATATTTCATATCTTTGGGGACATAGACAGTTACACCACCCAAGGCATCAATTAACTTGCCAACACCCAAGACATTAATGCGGACATAACGATCAATTCCCACGCCTCCCAAGAGATTGCTGACAGTTTTAGCAGTTAAAGCCGGTCCACCATCGACATTGGCGGCGTTAATTTTTTTCAACCCAAACCCTTCAACCTCTGTCCGGGTATCTCTGGGAATGGAAAGCATAACTATTTTTTTGGTATCTGGATCAAACTTGATCAAGAGCATGACATCAGCAAGACCGTCAAAAGAATTAACTTGGGGTAGATATCTAAGTCCTTGGGTTTCAATAGGTGGATTTTGGATATCTGGAGGCAGTACACTCATCCCCATCACCAAGATATTCACAGGGCGAGTTAATTGAGAAAATTGGAAGCCATTGCCAGAAATGCGATCGCTATCAAAAACTGCCGCCTCCTTAGCACTTAACTGAGCTTGCTGCAAAGGTGTACTATCCCAAGAAACAGCCAACAAAGCCCCTGCCATACCTGAGACCATTGCTATCCCGCCCATACCCACCGCAAACCATAGCCAGCGACCTGATTTTGATTTGCGAGAGTTTTTGCCTTTAGCTTTAGCTTTCGCTGATTTTTTGCCTGCTGCTGATGTTCTTTGACTAGTCACAGATTTCCTCACACTGACTGCTAAAATACCGTAAATTTGCTTACTCAATACCAACTCAATATATGTAAATAAATTAGACCATGATGGATAATTCTTGGTGTTGTCTACTTACTTACCTATCGTAGATACTACAAGACCTTTACCTGCATTTCTGTTGATTTTTTGATCATCCGGGAAGTTGATGGAAGTAGTTTATGGAAGTATGGCAATAATAAACCAAATTTGATTATTTGATGATATTGGTGGGTAGATTACCTATAAATGCTGGTATCAATCCTCAGATTGTTAAAAACATGAACAAATGTAAATTTACTATTTACGCAGTATTCGCTCGGCAAAACTACTGAATCCAGGCAAAGGATAAGACCTGCCTTGAATGACACGAAAAATTAACCAAACACTCATTAAAAAGTAACCAGATGTGAGAAAACTGTTAAGAATTAACAACCGGAGTGTAAAAAAATCTGAAGTAGCTGCCCCAGTTGCTAACAGCAAGTACCCTAACATCCATGTAAAGCCCAAGGTAATGGACAGACGACTCACGGCCAGTTGTTCCCGACTACCCTCATGGCGATAGAGAGTCCAAAGGGAAGGAAAAAAGCCGATGACAGGAATCAAGTATAAAAGCAGCAATCTTTTAGAAGTGGCAGTTTCTGGAGCAGGTGGGTAATTATCAATAGGTGGTAGATTTTCCATTGTGGAGGGTCTCATCATAAACCAGAGGAAGACATAAGATTCATATAGTTAGAGATAATAGTCTGTAAACAAGAATTTAGCTTAAGTTGTATTTAGTTCTATCCCCAATCAGCTAAAAATGCAGACACGAAAGCTACTTGACTGGTGGCAAACATTTACACCAGTAGCGCGAATCGGGGCGATCGCGCTATTCGCTCCTCTATTAGTTCTCAATGGTTGGGCGATATCGGCAATTTTTCATTATTTCCACTCTTTGATAGTCATTTTAGTCGGAGCCTCAGTGCTGGCATTTCTGCTTAACTACCCAGTAAGTTGGATGGAAAAGCACGGTGCAAGACGAGAACAAGTCGCCATTTTGGTATTTTTATCAGCTTTATCAATTTTATTGGCGCTGGGTGTCACCCTCTTTCCTCTAGCCCTAACTCAAGCCCAGCAGTTAGTAGCCCGTTTACCAGAGTTGATAGACTCTGGGCGATCGCAGTTAATGATGTTAAATGAAAAAGCCGAGATGATGGGCTTACCGATTAATCTTGATGCTATCGTCGTGCAAATTAATGATCGCGTCAAGAGTCAACTGCAAGCTATAGCCGGACAAGTATTAAATCTCGCTGTCGTCACCTTTACCAGCTTGTTAGACTTTCTGTTAACGATGGTTTTGACTTTCTATCTATTGCAACATGGCGGTGAACTTTGGCAAAGCTTAGTAGAATGGCTCCCTACTAAATTTCGTGAACCTTTTTCCCGAACAGTACGCCTAAGTTTTCAAAACTTCTTTATCACCCAGTTGATTTTATCTACTTGTATGGCCTCGGCTCTGATTCCCACCTTTTTGTGGTTGAAAGTGCCTTATGGGTTGTTGTTTGGCTTAACTATCGGCATTATGGCGCTAATCCCCTTTGGTGGTTCTGTGGGTATCGCCATGACAACTTTGTTAGTCTCCCTACAAGACTTTTGGATGGGTGCTAGAGTCTTAGCCGCCGCAGTCATCGTGCAGCAAATTCTGGAAAATATCATTGCACCCCGGATTTTAGGAAGTTTTACAGGTTTAAATCCAGTTTGGATACTCATTTCCGTTTTGACTGGGGCAAGAATCGGTGGACTTTTGGGCGTGATTGTGGCGGTTCCTTGTGCTGTTGTCATCAAGACAGTTATTAGCGCCATTCGTCCACCGATTATGAGTGATGAAACAGAAAACGCTGCTTCTGGAGAGTTAGCCGCACCCATGACACCAGAAGCATCTCCTTCACCTCCAGGCAATAATTCTCTCAGTGTTTCTGATGGTGTTCCTTGCCGTCAGCCGATACAAAACGGCTAACTCTATCTAGGTTTTACATTTATTCGACATAGCTCCCAGAATTTTACAAACCTTGGAAAAACCCTTTCATCTGCATGGAATTGATCGGTCTTTTATCAAAGAATTGGCCAGAGATGCTAAAGTAGCTCATATCATCAAGGCTATAGTTGACTTGGGACGCAGCTTGGGGTTAACACTAATTGCTGAAGGAGTAGAAAAGCCTGAATAACTAGATTTCTTAAAGTCTATTAATTGTGATGATGTGCAAGGATATCTGTTCTATAAACCTCTTTCTGCCCAACAAGCTACAGAACTCATTAAAGAAGGAGTCAGGAGTTCAAGGAGTCAGGAGTCGTAGGGGCGAAGTAGGGGCGAAGTAGGGGCGAAGCATTCGGAAAATAACCTGTGATAAAAATTGATAATTGATTGCCTTCGGCACGCTACGCGAACGCCCGAATGCTGATGCTTCCAGCACGCTTCGCGAACGCCCGTACAGGAGTCAGGAGTCAGGAGTCAGGAATAGGCTATCAACTATCAACTATCAACTATCAACTATCAAATTTTAACTTTTAGGAAATTCTGATGAACCGTTCAAAAATAGTCGCCATTATTACAGGTGCAATTTCTATACTTTTAGCTATAGCTTACCTAATTGTCGTTCAAATCCTCGACTACCGAGATATGAAACCCGCCCCTATTAGCTACATAAACTCATCAGCACCAATTATAGCAGAATTGCAAATTTCTAGAAGTCAGTAGAAACTTTCTGGCGCAGTTTATGTACAGGAGTCAGGAGCAAGAATTAATTTTTTTGACCTTGCTCCCGCTATTTCCTGTTGTTTGGTATATTCATAGATTCTATACGATAGATACTATCAGATAAATCAATCCATAGAACTATAAGAAAAAATTAGATAAAATATCGTGGATTTATCTAGTTAAGTAATTCCCTTTTGGCAGAGATAACGGTAAGCTATATCTAACAATATTAAGCAAAAATAAAATTGTCTTATTATTTCTAGTTAACATCATCAGGGATCAACGCTTGTTGACAAACAAGCAACAATATTCAGTGCAAATATAGAGGTGAGTTCATGTCTCAGTACCTGCTAGAGACCGTTTGGCTGGTCCCTTGCTATGCTTTATTAGGTGGTGTTTTAGCTTTACCTTGGTCGCCGGGAATAATCAGGAAAACCGGACCAAGACCGGCAGGTTATGTCAACTTAGTAATGACATTTTTGGCGTTTTTACATTCTGCAATAGCCTTTCTGGGTACTTGGAATCATCCTGCTAAAGAGGTATTTATTCCTTGGTTATCCACAGCAGGTTTAAAACTAACTATTAATTTAGAACTCTCTGCAATTAATGTAGGGGCATTAATGGTTATTACCGGTTTAAATTTCCTTGCCCAAGTTTATGCTGTGGGTTATATGGAAATGGACTGGGGTTGGGGAAGATTTTATTCTTTATTAGGTTTATTTGAAGCTGGTTTATGTGCCTTAGCTTTATGTAATAACCTATTTTTCAGTTATGTAGTTTTAGAAATTCTCACTTTAGGTACTTACTTGTTGGTAGGTTTATGGTTTAGTCAACCGTTGGTTGTGACCGGTGCGCGAGATGCGTTTTTAACCAAGCGGGTTGGTGACTTATTCCTGTTAATGGGAGTTCTCGGACTGTGGACTTTAGCAGGAACTTGGGATTATAAAGATTTAGCAATTTGGGCGCAAACAGCCCAAGTAGACCCGACAATTATTACTTTGGTTTGTTTGGCTTTAATTGCCGGTCCAATGGGTAAATGCGCTCAGTTTCCCTTGCATTTGTGGTTGGATGAAGCAATGGAAGGACCTGTTCCCAGTACCATTTTACGGAACTCAGTGGTAGTTGCCAGTGGTGCATGGGTGCTGATTAAATTACAACCTGTATTTAGTTTGTCTCCCATAGCTTCCTCCGCAATGGTAGCTATTGGTGCTGTTACAGCTATTGGTGGTTCATTAATTGCGATCGCCCAAATTGACATCAAACGCTGTTTATCTTATTCTGTCAGTGCTTACATGGGCTTAGTGTTTATCGCCGTAGGCACACAACAGGATGAAGCCGCATTATTATTAGTCCTCACTCATGCTTTATCTGCTGCACTTTTAGTCATGAGTACCGGAGGAATAGTTTGGAATAGTGTCACCCAAGACGTTACCCAACTCGGTGGTTTATGGTCACGTCGTCCCATTTCCGGTTTAGCATTTATTGTGGGAACATTGGGTTTAATTGGTTTCCCACCTTTAGGAAGTTTTTGGGCATTAGTAAAATTAGCTGATGGTTTATGGGGAACACACCCTTGGTTAGTAGGAATAATAATTGCCGTCAATGTGTTTACAGCCTTTAGTTTAACCAGAGAATTTGGTTTAATCTTTGGTGGTAAACCCAAACAAATGAGTGAACGTTCACCGGAAGCTATTTGGTTGATGGTTTTACCAATGATGGTTTTATTTGGTTTTGTTTTACATCTGCCTTTAGTGTTGGAAAGTTTATCTTTATTACCTAGTTGGGCAACATTAAATAAAGATGTGGCACTGTTATTTATTTGGTCAAGTATTTTCGGTTGCAGTATTAGTGCTGTAATTTATTTAGGAAACATTATTCCTAAACCAGTTCGCTTACCCTTCCAAGGTTTACAAAATTTACTTGCTTACGATTTTTACACCCCCAACCTTTACAAAATGACCATCATTTTTGGCGTTGCCCAACTTTCTAAATTAGCTGACATGGTGGATAGATTTGTCGTTGATGGCATTGTTAATTTTGTCGGTTTATTCTCCTTATTAGGTGGGGAAGGGTTGAAATATAGCAACAATGGACAAACCCAATTTTACGCTTTCACTGTTTTATTAGGAGTTAGCGTTTTAGGTGCTTGGGTTACATGGCCTTTCTGGGGTGTGCAGTTCATGAATTTGGTTTTTTAAAAGCTATCAGTAGGTGATAGGTGAAAGAAAATTAGGAAACAAAATATCATAATTTTACCCAATCACCAATCACCAATCACCAATTACCAATTACCAATCCCCAATTATGTTAAGTGTTTTAATTTGGTTGCCAATTATTGGCGCTGCAATTATCGGATTTTTACCAGATACAGTCATTCCTAAAACGAGAACTAGATTAGTAGCTTTAACTCTTTCCTTTGTAGTTCTATTGTGGAATGCTTTCATCCTGCTGAAATTTGATATCAATAGTCCAGGAATGCAGTTTCAAGAGAATTTACCTTGGAATGAAACCTTGGGTTTAAATTATCAATTAGGTGTTGATGGGCTATCAATTCTAATGTTGATATTGAATAGCTTATTAACTTGGATAGCCATTTACAGCAGTAACCAAAATACCGAACGTCCTAAACTTTTCTATTCGCTGATTTTATTAGTTAGCGGTGGTGTTGCTGGTGCTTTCTTAGCCCAAAACTTACTACTTTTCTTCCTTTTCTATGAATTGGAATTAATACCTTTCTATTTATTAATTTCCATTTGGGGAGGAGAAAAACGCGCCTATGCTGGGATGAAATTTTTGATTTATACAGCAGTTTCCGGGGCATTTATTTTAGCAACATTCCTGGGCATAGTTTGGTTAAGTGGTTCTCATAGTTTTGCCTTAGATGCGGTTAATACTCAAAACCTGTCTGCGGGAATGCAACTGTTATTATTAGTAGGAATAATTTTAGGTTTTGGCATCAAAATTCCTTTAATTCCTTTCCATACTTGGCTACCTGATGCTTACGTTGAAGCTTCTGCACCTATTGCTATTTTATTAGGTGGAATTTTAGCTAAATTAGGAACTTATGGACTCTTAAGATTTGGGTTTGGTTTATTTCCCCAAGCTTGGAATGTAGTAGCACCAACCTTAGCAATATGGGGTGCTGTTAGTGCAATTTATGGGGCAGTTGTAGCGATCGCCCAAAAAGACATCAAGCGCATGGTAGCATATAGTTCAATCGGACACATGGGCTATATTTTACTTGCAGCCGCAGCTAGTACCAACCTGGCCTTAGTTGGTGCAGTCGCGCAAATGTTTAGTCATGGTTTAATTCTGGCTATTCTCTTCCATTTAGTGGGACTTGTAGAAACCAAAGTTGGAACAAGAGAACTAGATAAACTCAATGGTTTAATGAGTCCTATTCGCGGTTTACCTATCGTCAGTGCTTTACTGGTGTTAGGTGGTATGGCCAGCGCCGGTATCCCTGGTTTAACTGGTTTTATTGCAGAATTTATCGTTTTCCAAGGCAGTTTTTCCACCTTCCCCATCCCCACATTATTGTGTGTAGCTTCCTCTGGTTTAACTGCGGTTTACTTCGTTATTCTTCTCAACCGCACCTGTTTCGGTAGACTAAATAACGACTTAGCTTATTATCCCAGAGTGGTTTGGGCAGAAAAAATTCCCGCATTAATATTAGCTTCCCTGATCATTTTCTTGGGAGTACAACCTACCTGGTTAGTGCGCTGGAGTGAAACCACAACTACAGCAATGGTAGCAGCTATTCCTACTCCTGAAAAAACCGTAATTTCTCAAGTGGCTTTGAAGTAATTTTTTAAGCTGTCAGCTTGTCAGAAAAATTGATCTCGTTCCCAGTCTGAGACTGGGAATGCTATCTCAGAGGATCTGCCTCTACTGTAAAAAAACTAAAAGGCAGAACCTTTTAAAATTCATTCCCATACTCTGTATGGGAACGAGAAAAAAACGAGAAAAACCACGAAGGCACGAAGAACACTAAGGAAGAGAAGAATGAGAAGAAGAAAAGGAATAAGATAGATAATCTAGTACATTTATTAACCTCTTAAATCTCTCTGCGCCTCTGCGTCTCTGCGTGATAAATTCATAAATATAGGAAATCAAAATGGTACAAACTCCCGATAAACCAATCACCAAACTACCACCATCAAATCACGAATTTGCCGATGTCATTCATCGTCTAGAAGCTGGTGGTTCAATGCTGCCAGATACACCAGAAAACTTAATGCAAATCATCGGTATTTATAAAGCTTACGCAGTACCGATGGATTTTTACTGGCGCGACTTGCTTTATATTGGGGAAAGAGTCTTTTTAAATCCTCTTCCTGCTTTTAAATATTTCTTACCTCAAGAATATTTAGACTTACATAATCATTATGCAGGGGATGATGCTGATTTAAGAATTTGGCGCGGTGAAGCTACAGCACATCCTGAACTTTTGGCATTTATGGAAAAGGGTGAAACTCGCAAAATGCCAAAGTTACTACATCATTTATTCCATGACAGAATTAACATGGAATTTGCGGAAGCTTGTATGCAAGCGATGTTATGGCATCGGAAAATGTACGCCCCTGTAAATCAATTTGATGCCTATTTAGATTCGGATGAATATAAAGCTAATGCTGATAAAGCAATTAAAGCTTACTTTAAGAAAAATCCTTTAATGTTGGGACTTTATAAACTGTTCCCTGATATGTTTTTGGAACAGTGCCGGATGATGTCTTATTATGCCAATTTAGGACTTTTCTGGGAAGTAATGGCACCGGTATTTTTTGAAATGTCGGATATTTATGATGAAGGCGGTTTTAAAGGTGTTCCTGATGCCATGAATTTTTTAGTGAATGGTATTTTTGCGATCGCCGGTCGTCCTATTTATCATCATGTTTATGTTGATGGTGAATGTTATGAAGTCATTCCCAAATCTAAAGGTTTTACTTGGTTATATGAAGCAGCTTTACCCTATGTAGAAGCTGTATTTTACCGGACTGCACCATTTAGAGGCACAAAGTCTTATAATGCCCAAGCAGGACAAGTACCAGAAGACCAAAAAGACTTCCATTATGGCATTCTTTACGCTGACGTATTCCCTGTAGGTACTGCGGGTATTCCACCCACATTATTAATGCAGGATATGTTGCATTTTCTGCCCCAATATTTAGTTGATTATTACAAAAAACATTGTCGGGGTGAAGATGATATGTTGATTCAGTTGGGTGTAACTTTCCAACGTTCAATGTACAATGTCACATCTGCGGTAATTCAAGCTTTAAGAACTGCGTTGTTATATCCTTTAGATGATCCCAATCCTAAACATTTACAGGCAAATCGGGAGTTTTTTGAAATGCAATTGAATCGCTTCACCCGTGCTGATTATGGTATGAGAGATGCGGCGAAATTGCGGAGTGTTCAAAGTCAAGATTATCGTTAATCAGCTAAAGATACCAGACTTCTTTAAAAAGTCCGGTATCTACACTTAAACTACGTAATTGGGGTTTGCTGAATAAACCTAAAACCTTGATATATCAAAGGTTAGAGGCTGATAAACACAGAAATTAGTGCAAGGGTTTTGAAGGGTATACCGGAAAAAGTGTGCATTTTTTGGGATTTCAAGAGATGGCAAAGAAATTTTCAAATCTTCTCCTGACTCCTGACTCCTGACTCCTGACTCCTATGCCCTCACGGAAAGACTTTCTCAGCAACCCCTAATTGAGTAGTTATTTACTATTACATAATTTCATCAGGATTAATACCCAATTTACGCAATTTTTCCGCTAATTTTTCGGCTTTTATTTTCGCTGCCTTTGCTTCTTCTGAAGGTTCGGGAATTAATTCCCCATCTAATGTAAACCACCTCAACCAAAGTTTAGGAATACCACGAAATGTTCCTTCCCATAACCCCAAACTTAAACCTATTTCTGGGATATGTAAACGTCCATCAATAAAATTTACAGATTCATAATGACCACCTACTAATTGAAATGCGCGGACTTCGTTGGTATAACGACTAAAAACAATATAATAAGGAATCCTTAATATGCGTTCGTAAACTTCCCATTTTGTAGGGGGTTTATCTGCTTGACTTGCTTTAGTTCCTAAATCTTCTTCTTCTGTTCCCGGTGATAATAATTCAACTACCACAAAAGGGTTAGCTGGTTCTTGCCAAGTGACATAACTTAAACGCAAATCTTGATGATTATATAATTTAGAAACTCCAACTACACCAAACCAATCAGGTCTTTTATACCATAAAGGATGTTGTAGATCATAATAAAGATTGAGATCCGCAGCACTATAAACTAATTCTGGATTCCAGTTTATGGGTTGAAAAGTCAAATATAAAAGTAAGGGTTGTAAAAAATGAAAATCATCTGGCAAACCTTTTTCCTCCTGGTTTTCGCTTGGTAAATCATACATTGTGGGTAAGGTTTCCCTTGGGGGAAGGGGTGGTTCTGTTTGTGGGGGTAAAGGTGGTGAGTAAGTCATTTTATTTTAGATTTTAGATTTTGGATTTTAGATTTTAGATTTTGGCTTCAAAAAACAAATCATGTTTTTCAACAATGATTTTTAAGGTTTTAATGTTTCATTTTTTCCATAATTGTTCTTTCACCCAATTTCTAAAAATGCGTGTTGTCGCTATTTCTCCGATGTTTGAAGTTTCTGCCAAAAATCCAGTAATTTCCTTGATAGTTATAGGTGTAAAAGTGGGACTGATTTCAACTTCTAAATATTCTCCATTGGTGAGAGTATAGATTCTTAATTTACTACCATTATAACGCCAAAATTCAGGAATACCCAAAGCGGCATAAAGTTTTAATTTATCAATTTGGGGTCGGGAATACTCCACTTCTAAAACTAAATCTGGTGGTGGATCAATAGCTAAATCTATTTTATCTTTACTTCTCACTAAATATTCATTTTGAATGTAATAACTACTATCTGGTTCTGCACCACGTTGGATATCATCTCTCGTTAATGTCAAAGAACCAGCGCGTTTAATTTCTAATCCTAATTCTTCACATAAAATTATTACAAAACCTTCTATATTACGGTTAGAATTTTCATGGGGCATTTGGGGAGTCATAATTTCTATATTTCCATGATCATAAGCAAATTTGGTGTTACGGTTACATCCCATTTCTGCCAGCATAGTTTTAAATGTTTGCCAGCTAATGTTTTCTACTAAAGTTCTCGTTTCTGCTGGGGTTGTAGTGGCTATCATAGTTTATTTTATTATGTATATTAATTTTATTATAGCAATCCTCAAGTTTATAGATACCGGACTTCTTGAAGAAGTCCGGTATCTCATACCAATTCACAATGCGAAAATATTTGAAAAAAGCTGCTGACAGTCTAGTTCAAGCAGGAGGTAATTTAGCAAATAGCGAACTACGAGTGTTGTTGCGCCTCCTGCTGCTGGTATTGTAGCTGGTTCACATCAATTTTGTTTCAAAAACTATCACTAAAGATATTGACAAATGTACCCTCTTAAACGAATGAAACAGCCCTGCTTTTTAAGGGGGGTTGGGGGGATCTAAAACCTATATTGTCAGTTTTATTACAAAACTCTATCAAACAGTAGGTTAGGGTGGACTTGATGCAATTAAAAAACCTCAATTTGGTGTCACCTTGTGTCTAATTTAGAACTGTACCAATATCTCCCTAAACTTACTGATGCTGCACTGCAAGAATTTACAGAATGGTGTGTTTTAGAACAGTCTAAAGCCGCAGGATTGGAATTTAAACCTGATCAAAGTAAGTTGCAAAATTTAGCACCAGCAGATTATTTAAAACAGCTAATTGATCAGTTTATGAAATTGAAACCTGATCCTATTCGTGCTGGTTTAGTTGCTGTTATTGCTGGACAACAATCTGATAAACATGATTTGTCTGGTTTAGCAGCTGTTGTTGATTTTGTTTCTCTTTATGTGAAGTATTTAATTCCTAAAGATGGTACTGATCCCACAGAAGCAGAAGCAATTTTAACGAAAGCAGCACAACATCAGTATGATCAACTTACTGAAATTGCTAAAAAACATGGTGTAACTTTATGATTTTCAGATCCCCGACTTCTTGAAGAAGTCGGGGATCTTAGTGGTAAAAAATTTGTTTTAATTAAATATGTTTTTCATATTTTTTTAAGTAATTTTTCTTCGATACCAGAATTTCCTTGTAACCCACCAGTATGTATTAATAGTATTTTACCTGGTGAAAAAAATCCCTTTTTTAATAAATCCATTACACCATAAAACATTTTTCCCGTATATACGTAATCTAGGGGTATGTTATGTTCCTGTTGGAATGTGTGACAAAATTTAATTAACTCTTGGTTAACTTTTGCATAACCTCCGAAATGGTAATTGTATAGCAATTGCCAATGTGCCGGATTATGAACTGGTACAGGTAAACCGGATTGAATATAATCTTGTGTTAAATTTGTAATCTGTGGTGCTAAAAATTCTCCACCTTTTAATATAGGAAATCCGATAATTTTCTGATTTGAATGTAATGATAAAGCAATTCCAGCTAGGGTTGTACCTGTGCCACAGGCGAGACAAATTGTGTCAATGTCAAGATATTTTAGGTTTTCCATGATTTCTGTACAACCACGCACACCATTTAAATTACCACCACCTTCGGGAATGATGAATACTTCACCAAATCGTTGTTTTAATTCTTCCTGTAGTTGGTTTGTGTGCCGTTTTTTGTAAGTTGTGCGATCGCAATATACTAACTCCATGCCTTGTTCTATGGCAAAATTTAAGGTAGGATTCAGCGGTAAAGTTTCTTCTCCACGAATCACCCCAAGAGTACGCAAACCAAAAACCTTACCTGCGGCAGCGGTAGCAAAAATATGGTTAGAATAAGCACCACCAAAAGTAAGAATGGTAGAGTATTTTTTTTCCTGAGCTTCTAATAAATTGTATTTCAGCTTGAACCATTTGTTACCATTAATTTGGGGGTGCATGAGATCAAGACGGAATACATATAACTCAACACCAGCACTATCAGCTATTTGATGATTAATTTTTTCTAGAGGTGGAGATAAAAATATTGACGACATTTCAAACACAAGTTAAGCTTTGTGAGAATGGTAGAAAATAACAAATCTGCAAAAACTATCAAACTGTTTATGGCTAAAGTTTTTGAATCTATCACCGAAGAATTGCAAAAATTTATTGCAAATCAGCAGATGTTTTTTGTTGGGACTGCCCCTTTAAGTCCTACTGGTCATGTTAACATTTCTCCTAAAGGTTTAGATAGCTTTCGTATTCTTTCACCCCATCGGGTTGCTTATTTAGATGTCACAGGTAGCGGTAATGAAACTTCTGCCCATCTGTTAGAAAATGGCAGAATTACATTTATGTTTTGCGCTTTTCAAGAACCACCTTCTATTTTGCGGCTTTATGGACAGGGAAAAACTATATTACCTAATGCTGCTGAATGGGATTATTTGTATTCTTTATTTCCTCCGATTAACGGAACTCGGCAAATAATTGTTGCTGATATTAACAGGGTGCAAACTTCCTGTGGTTTTGCTGTGCCATTTTATGAATATAAAAGACAAAGAGACACTTTAGTTAACTGGGCTATTAAGAAAGGTGAACAGGGAATTAAAGAATATCATCAACAGAAAAATTTTGTCAGTATTGATGGTTTGTTAACTCCCTTGTCTCAGGTTCACAATCAAAGGTAATTTGATGAATAGATGATGCTAGAAAATCAATATTTGATTTCTATTTCAATTAAATGTTTAAATCACGCAAAGCTAAACGAATTTGTTCCATACGTCTGCGGTTGACACCAAGATCCGACTCTCCCACACGAGAAGCTGAACGGATATGAATTACTGGTTCATCATTTGGTAAATAAAACTCTACATCATCAACAAATTTGAAGATGCGACTTTTAGAAATAGCATGAATGTAATTATCTGTTTGTTCTATAACTTCTGTACGTGGTACAACAGTGAGAACTTGGAGTAAGGTTTTTCTTGCTTGATCACGGTCTACATGATAAATAATCGGATCAATGGCGTGTTTAGTATCTGCATTTTGACTGACAACACAGTTATTTGTATTGGGACAAGGACTCAGATAACCTGATGTCACTCCTAAACCAGTTGCCCATGTAACAGCAGGAAGCATGAAACCAATAAATAAGGTTAAGAGTATTGCTAATGTAATACTCTTTATCCTTTGTGGAAATGTGTTTAGATATTGCATGATGATTTTCTTGACTACAGTTAATTGAATCATTGTTTGATATTTGACAATAAATGACAATAAAATATTAATATAAATTGGGAATATTGTTGAAAGTATTTTTGTGGAGTTAGAAAATAGTGAAGAAGGAATAGGGAATAGAGAATAGTTTTAGTTATCTAAAATAAACATATAAAATAAACATAATTAACAGAAATAGATTGTAAATAACATTCTGGAAATTAAAACTGCTTCATTTTGACTAATAATACTATTGGCTGATGACTGATAATTGATGACTGAGGGTGCAACTTTGATGACTTGATTTATAAAACCCTTTTTTGCTAATCTCTGTGTGCAACTCATTATTAATTTTTAATTTTGAATTTTTAATCACTCATCATGTCTACACAACGCATAATTCAAAGCATATATACCGATGGTGCTTGCACTGGCAACCCTGGTCCTGGTGGTTGGGGTGTTGTTGTTTACTTTAATGATGGTTCAGTTTACGAAATGGGGGACGCATCCCGGCATACCACCAATAATAAAATGGAAATGCAAGCGGCGATCGCTGCCCTAGAATTTTTTGCTACATCTGGACAAACCCAACCCATCACCCTGTACACCGATAGCGAATATCTCATTAACAGTGTTACCAAATGGATGCAGGGTTGGAAAAAGAAAGGTTGGAAAAAAGCAGACGGAAACCCAGTCCAAAACCAAGACCTGTTAGAAACCCTGGATAGACTCAACAGCCGACTTGTAAAATGGCAGCACGTGCGCGGACATTCTGGTAACATAGGTAACGAAAGGTGTGATGTGATTGCTCGCTCCTTTGCCAGCGGCAAAATTCCATCTCTTCAACAATTATCCCCGGAAAATCTTGATGCAACCTTAACCAATACAAACAATGTAAATTTCACAAAAGTATCTGATTCTCCAATCAACTCTACACAAATCAAAGAAAACATTTCGGAAAGCAGAACTTTTTTATCAGACACAACCACTATGGAACCATCTACAGCGTCAGCTGCAACCACAAACAACGAAAAACCACCTGAGATGAGGGTTTTACACCTCCGCAACCTAGTTGAAACTTTGCGGGTTGCTGACGAAATTGCCGAAAAAGGCTATTTAATCACCAGTTCCGAACTAGCAGACTTGATGGATGTCCATGCAAGTGCTGTCACCAGTCGGGGAGATCAATGGCGTTGGCGAAATTGGATAGTTTCACGGGTACGACGGGAAGGAAATCAAATTCTTTGGGAACTAGAAAGAGGTGATCAAGTGGTAAATGACAATGAATAAATCATGGTAATGGGTAATGGGTAATGGGTAATTGGTAAAAACTCTTTTCTGTCACCTGTCACCTGTCACCTGTCACCTACTCAATACTTTCTTCCTCGCCATTCCTTGGGTTTGCGGAGTGCAGATAAAAAGATTCTCAGCACAGCGAGGGGATCAGCTAAAGGAGAAAGCCAGAACAACCAACCACCCTGAGCATTTTTACGGTCGTAGGAAGGAGCGATCGCCAATAACAAAGCAAAGCGAATTACCAGTAAAAATATATTCAGTCCCAATAACAGGCGCAGGGGGAGCAGGGGAGGCAGGGGAAGCAGGGGAAGCAGGGGAAGAAAGCCCAGTAAAATCAATATGGGTAAACCCTGTACAGAGGACAATAACCATAAATCACCCCAAATTTGAGCGCGGTTAGAAGCATCCTTTAAATCTAAACTGCGCCCCCACTCCTTCCAAGTTTCCTTTGCTCCCTCATACATCCGCACTTTGAAAACTTTAGCCCCATCCAAAAACCCCACCTTAAAACCAGCCGCCGCAATATTTCGCGCTAAGGTAACATCATCACAAAAAGAACCTTTAGCAGTGCTATAACCATCTACAGCCGCTAAAACCGAGCGCCGACATAAAAAACACTGTCCGTTAGCCATCACCCTTTCCGGTTGTTCAGTGTGAATACCCGCAGGATCAAATCTATATAACAGCGTCATCAACAAAGCCGGTTGTAACCAACATTCACCAGGATACTTGAGAATAAACTGAGGAGACAGGGAAACCAAATCATAACCCTCTGTTTGGGCTGTTTTCACCAAACTAGCGACCAAACCGGGATGAGGTTGAATATCGGCATCCATCCCCAAAAACCACTCACTGTCTGGGGAACTAAACAAAAAGCCGTTATGTAAAGCCCAAGGACGACCCACCCAACCGGGAGGTAAAGGATCATCATTCATGACCCGAAAGCGGGGATCTTTTTGTTGTGTAGCTTTTACCAAGTCGGGAGTACCATCCTGGGATCTGCTATCCACAACAATAACTTCTCGGACTTCATAGCTTTGCCGACTTAACCCAGCTAACAGGGGACTAATACGCAAAGCTTCATTTAAAGTGGGAACAACCACACTCACACTACCCAAAATATCCGGGGTTGGTTGTTGTGGTTGCAAAGGTGGATGTCTTCTGGGACCCTTGAGCAAACGTGACAATAACAGCGCCGTTGCTGGTACTTGGATCAGTAATAGTAGAAGTGAAATAATGCTTTCTGTAATCAAAATATGTATACCAATTAAAAATATAGGAGGCAGGAGGCAGAAGGCAGAAAATATAAAATTTATACTAATTACCAATTACCCATTACCCATTACCAATTACCAAGTTAGTGCTGAGTGTAATTAATTAATTATTGACTCAGCACTATTGAAGTTACTTTAAAGCAACTTTCACATTACCAACAGAAACTTCCTGTTTTGCTGCTTCCACAGCTACGGAAGTGGATGCATCGGATCCTCTTAACCACAGTGCTACAGCAGGTGCAACGCCAAGTAACACACCCAGCAATACAGGGATAGAGAAGCCAGCTGCCAAACTCATCACTGTGGCAAAACCAAAGTTAGCCAAATAAACTACTAAAGGAATATTGAGTTGCGATCGCTCTAATTTAATGGGGTTGTTTCTCCACAACAGCGCCGCTACTGTCATAAACACTGAACCAGTACCCATCCAACCAGCAAAGTTTTGATAAGGCATTCCAAAGAAAGCACCAGGTTGTTGCCAATACCAGAAGGGAAGAGAAGTTTGGCTCATTGCCGGATCAAGTACAAAGTCCCAAGAAGTGAGCAATAAAGCACCGAGAGCGATCGCCCCTAAATGACGTAATAAACTGGGTTTTTTATCTACCTCTAAACCTACACGCGCCAGCAGGTAAGAAACACATCCCACATAAAACCAAGACAAAGGAATAGTAAACGGTACTAAACCCGCAATTTTATAACCCAAACCACTCAAATAGCTGTAGTGACCAAAAGGAAAACCTGTGCTAGTTCCCAATAACTCACTTGTCAAAGAAATGGACACCGAAGGCACTAAAAAACACAAAGCCCTTCCTAAACCCAAATTTCGGTACGCATACAGGAACACACCCACTGCACCTAAAATCATATAGGCAACACCGCCACCAGCCATGCTCCACTGCATGACAGTCTGACCGACCTCAGATAAGCTCAAAATCACTTCGGCATTAGGAATAACCAGTAATATCCCTACCAGTCCAAACACCATGGATACGATATGACCAATCAGGCATACGCGCTCAACAATAACTAGTTGTCTCATGATCAGTCCTTAACCTTCCTAAAATATGACATAAGGATACTCGACTGCTAATAGTTTACAAATGTTTAAGATCATAATTTAACTAATTTTTAAGAAATAATCCGGGAAAATTGAAAGTTCATTTGGTTTCATGCTCAAAAAAGTATAAATACCCAGAAGTCGGGAGATAGGAAAATTCTTTACCTGTTCCCAGTCCCCAGCGATGCACTGAGCTTGTCGAAGTGTCCCCAGTCCCCAGTCCCCAGTCACCTTTATGTCAAACTTGCAAAGAATTCCCTGGTTTTCCTTCACACTATTACTTCTAAGTTATAGTGCGTTAGGCTGGGTGATATCAGAAACCAAACCCACTTTGTTTGTGTGGTTAATAGTTGTATTTGGTATCTTGGTATTACTAGCCAGCTTGACAACTCCCTGGTCTAAAATGGTACAGTATTACAGTATATTGTCCAAATCTAATATCAGGAATTTTGGTATCACCGTTTTAGCAGCTTTTCTATTCTTTTTAATGCTGGCTTGGTTTCGTATATTTCTTGATCTTTTACTTATCCTCTCAGCGACTATCTTAGCCAAGATAGACTTTCAGTCGGCTGGGTTCAAAGAAGGTCTAGGTTTTTGGCTGACATCTATATTTGCACTCTCTGGTTTAGGCGCAGGTGCTTTATTACACAGGTTTATTTGAATTTAGGAGGCAGGAGGCAGGAGTTATTAATTTTTCTCTCCTGTTCCCTGTTCCCTAAGACTTAACTTGCTACCGCTTCAGCAGCGATCGCGGGATAAACGCTGACTTTTTTGCGGCTTTTGCCTTTTCTTTCAAAGGTAACAACGCCATCAACTAAGGCAAATAAAGTATCATCACTGCCAATACCGACATTGTTACCAGGGTGAAACTTAGTACCGCGCTGACGGACAAGAATATTTCCTGCAAGCACAGTTTGACCACCAAAACGCTTTACACCCAGACGTTGAGCATTAGAGTCACGACCGTTGCGTGTACTACCTGTTCCTTTCTTATGAGCCATGATTTCCTCTTCTCTTTAATTTATCTACTTCTGTTTATTATTCAGCAGCAGCTTCTTCAGCAGGTGTGCTATCTACCAGATTAGGAGATTCTGGGGTAGTTGGTGCTTCTGCGTGCGCCAAAACTTCACCATTGAGGTTGATGGAGTTAATCAAAAGTCTGGTAATTTCCTGGCGATGTCCCCGTTTTTTGCGGGTTTTCTTCTTGGGTTTCATTTTATAAACCAGGACTTTACGACCTCTCAAGTGTCGCATTACGGTCCCCTCTACAGTCGCACCTGCTACTCGTGGCTGTCCGATAGAGACTCCTCCCTCGTGCTGCACCAGTAATACTGCGTCTATTGTCACTTTTTCATCTGGTTCGGCACTCAGCAGTTCAATGTCGTAAAAACGACCTGCTTCGACTTTTACTTGTTTGCCACCAGTTTCAATAATTGCGTAGGTCATGAAATTGTCCTTGAAGTTGCCGTACAGGTAGCTGGCTTCCATCTCTTGTAGAGACTTGATTTATAGCTCTTGCCAGCTTTTGCAGTGTGTCTACCTGATCCGAGCAGGAATAAGACAGACAATCTAATATATTATCTTAATCTATGTTATTGTGTCAAGCTTTTAAAAAAATGATCATAAATTTGGCTGAAAAGTTGGACTTGATGACCCATTTGGGCAATTGTTAGATTTTGGCGGATTTTTTTGCCCTATTTTTGCCCTGTGGATATAATACAGTTTAGCGTTTAATAAATCCAAATAAATCCAAAATCCTCGTCAAGACTTTTACCTAGAAAATTCATACAATTAGATTTCTACAAATCATTAAATAATGATATCAGGATTTATGCAAAGAATCGAAGTTGAACAAAGAACAATTTTTATTGGTTTAGCAGGTAGTCACGGATATGGTTTAAATCGCCCTGATTCAGATTATGATTATCGGGGTGTATTTATTGCACCTAAACGTTACTATTTAGGGTTTGATAGCATAGAACAAAAAGATAGTGGTTGGGATGAACCAGGAATATTTCCGTTTATAGATAGTAATCAAGATACAGTTATTTATGAATTAAGGAAAGTATTACATTTATTAGCAGGTGCAAATCCTAATGTTTTAGAATTACTATGGTTGCCCACCTATCCTATTTTAACAGATGTGGGACAACTTTTAATTAACCATAGAAAAATATTTTTGAGCAAAAAAGTTAAACATACTTATTCTGGTTATGCTTTCGCACAAATCAAAAAAATGGAAACTCATCGCAAATGGTTATTAAATCCACCCGGGAAAAAACCCATCCCCTCGGATTTTGGTATCGAAGATGAAGCACCATTGAGCAAAGATGAACTCAATGCTTTTTTAGAATATCTTTATTTATTAATTCGTGGTAAGATAGAATTTTTAGAAGAATCAGAGCAATTATATAAATTGCTGACAGCAGATATTGATTTTAAAGGAATATTAAAACAATATGCTTTAAATGATGAAACTTTGGCATATACTCAAAATTTAACTCATGGACGTAAAGATTTTATTCGCTTATTGCAAAAAAGTCAAAGTTACCAAATTGCGTTAAGAGAATGGAAAGCTTATATATCCTGGCAGCAAAATAGAAATCCTGCTAGAGCAGAAATGGAAAGAAATTCAGGTTATGATTTAAAACACGGAATGCACTGTATTAGATTACTGCGTAGTGGTTTAGAAATTTTGCAGAGAGGAGAAGTAATTGTAGATAGAAGAATTGCGGGTGATGTTGATGATTTAAAAGCTATTATTAGAGGAGAATATACTTATGAAGAGTTGATGAAAATGGCAGAAGATTTAGTTGCTCAAATGAATATTTTTTATCAACAATCAACTTTACCACATAAACCTGATTTAGAGCAAATTAATGATTTATGTATGGAATTAGTAGAAATGCAGGGATGGGAATAAAGGGAGTATTCAGTGTTCTGTTTTACCTTGTAGGGGCGAAGCATCGGACGGAATATGAACTGGTTTCAGCGATAGGTTATCGCCCGAATGCTTCGCCCTTACGATTAATGAATCGGTGTTCTAGCGAAATGCTGACAATTTGAATTAAAATAAAATATAAAATTGTTAAACCTGTAAATAATCAGCAATGAAAGGATCATTTTTTAGTCGTAATACCAGATTAATCAGCCAAAAAATTATAGCATCCTGGCATTCATTTAATCATTGGTTTTTCACAACTCCAGAAAGAGCTATTTTAGAAGCTTATCAAGCTGCTCAAGCTATTCAAAAAATTGAAATTGAGCAATTTGGAGGTAAAAAAATTTCTGCTGAATCAGGTAATTATAGTGCCAACGTGATGGCTTTTTGGCGAGGAGATTTAAATAGAAATTTGACTATTATTAAAGTCAGACTAGCAGAATTTCAATTAGGTTTTACCATTGCTGATACTACTGATTCAAACTTATTAGAAAAACTCAAGTTTATTGATGAAACGATATCTAAGTATAGCAAACAAGATGAAGCAATTACAGAACCGTTAAGCATTAATCTTGAACTTGAAACTGTTACCAATCAGGCAAATTCAGAAGAAACTGAGATTATTAAAGAACCATCTGCAACTCAAAAGAAAGGTATATTTCCCAGATCAATTGGTAGAACATTTAATAAAATTGCCAAGGATTTTACACCAACAGCAGAAGAAGAGTTTGTTAGAAATTATCGAACTTCTAGAACGAGAACAAGGAGGGCAGTGAGATTTTTGTTACTGCTGATTATTATACCACTTTTAACGCAACATTTTTCTAAACAATTATTATTAAAACCGATATTACAGTATTTTCAGAGTGAAAATACACCAACAATTTTTTTGAACTCAGAAATGGAGGAAAAAGCACTGAATGAATTAAAGAGTTTTGAGAGAAAATTGCAATTTGAAAGACTACTTCGTCAAGCACCAGAACTTTCACCAGAAAAAATTAAAGCTGAAGTAAAAAACAAAGCTATCGAAATATCAGAAGAGTTTCGCTATCAGAGTAGTAGTGCTATCAGTAATGTATTTGCTGATGTGATATCACTAATTTCTTTTGCGATGGTTATTGCTTTGAGCAAAAAAGATATTGTTTTTATTCAGTCACTTCTAGATAAAATAGTCTACGGTTTAAGTGACAGTGCTAAGGCGTTTTTAATTATTTTAATTACAGATATATTCGTTGGTTTCCACTCTCCACATGGTTGGGAAGTTCTTTTAGAAGGTGTTGCTCAACATTTAGGTTTACCAGCGAGTAGAAATGCCATATTTTTGTTTATTGCTACATTTCCAGTCATATTAAATACTATATTTAAATACTGGATATTCCGTTATTTGAGTCGCTTGTCACCTTCAGCATTAGCAACATTAAAAGAAATGGATGAATAATTTATCAATCATAAGTCAAGATCCCCGACTTCTTTGAGAAGTTGGGTATCTGGGTGATCTGTGGATGATCTGAGTTTGGTGATCTTAGTCATTTTATCAAGCTCCCAACAATTTTTCATGAATACATAAAAAGATTTAGTGCATAAACTCCAGTTTTCTGCTAATAATTGAGGTGAATAATTGCTTTGGTTTTGAAAAAAAAGTGATTATTCATACAGTTGAATGTTAATATTCAGCATTAACTCTAGGATAAAAATCAATTTAGAAGTGTAGTTACCGAATTAGGCTTATGAATCTCTTATTCAATCGTAAATTCCAACTTTTATCAGGTATTTTTGCTTTCTTGCTAGTTATTTTCACGCATCAAAATATATATGCACAATCAGAAACTCAGCAACTAATATCACAACAAACAACCACACAAAATCAACCTAATAAACAAGATACATCTATATTTTATTCTGTCATTGATGAATGGCAAAAATATAAATATAGTGTTAATGGTAAACACATTTTAAAACCTGTGAAATTACCAACAGCTAAGGTGAATTTCAATCAAAATGATTTATTAACTGTTCTCACTAATACGAGAAAATATTTTCAAGATTACAAGGAAAACGATCCCAATATTTCTCGGAATGGATTACTATTAAGTCAAGGTGTAACAGTCGAAGACGTGAGCAAAACCTTAGATTTTATGATTACTGTTTTAGAGGAGGATATTAGCAAGAATCGCCCGACTCGGTTACAAGATCCTAATTTTATCAATGCTAATTTTCGTGTGATTAAATGGTCAGCTTATAATCCCGAAAAACCCGGACAAAAACAACTGAGAATTACAAAATATGCTGTTTTTACCCATACTGGTTCTCATACCAAAACAGCTAAATATAATATCCCAATTTATAGCTTAAAAGACGATTTAGCTGGTGATAAATTCTACACCAAATATACAAAACAAGAGGTTTTATCTGGGATTTATGAACCAGGTGGTAAAGAATATGGTAAAGTCGAACCTTTGGCATATCTCACCCGTGAAGGTTTGGAAGAAGCATTAATGCAGGGAACAATTTTGATTAATTTTACAGATGGAACAAAGGCATTTTTTAATGTAGACAGAAACAATGGAATTTCTTATGTTAGAGGATTAAAAGCCACAGCACAAAAGCGTTATTGGTATTTTCGACAAGTTGATGCAATTAAAGGTTATGGATATAAGATTGATGCGAAAATTTCCATTAAACCTGGTGTAACTTTTGCGGGAGATGTGCTAAACATTGGCTTGGGAAGAGTTATTATGATGGAGTATAATCAAGGTGGAAGTAAGCGCCTACAAATGGGGGTAATAGCAGATACAGGCGGCGCATTTTTACCCAATTTACATCAATTAGATTACCTGGCAGGTATTTTTAAAAATCAAACAGAATTTAGGCAGTATATCCGCAAATTACCTGAATATGCTACTGCATATATTTTGGTGAAGAAGTGAAAAAAGTTACCAGCATTTAGTTATAAGTAGTCAAAAAGAGACACAAAAAAATTAAATACAGGACTTACGCAAAAGGGAACGAAAGTAGGGGTAATTCATGAATTACCCCTACGCAAGAATAAGGTTTTTAGTCATATCTTGCGTAAGTCCTAAAATAATTGACAATTGTTAATTGTCCATTATCAATTGATATCGCTATGGCAGTGCTAAAACCCTAAAAAATATATGTAGTTTTTCTTGCTAATTTTTAAGATTTGTTGTATAATTATAACAGTTAATATACTCAAAGCCACTGGCTAATAAATCAAAAAACTGAAATAAACTGAAATAAATTTTATGTATCAATTTTTAAAACCTGTTGCATTAAATTTGTTAGCACTGACTATTGTTTTGATATTGCAACCAGATGTAGTTTTTGCACAGGAAAATGTGAATATATCTGCTTTCAATCCCCAAGCTATTTTAAAAGATGCTTTACAATGGATTGATAGTCTTGGTACAGTGGGAGCAATAGCTTTTATTGCTATCTATATTATGGCGACTGTTGCTTTTTTACCAGGTTCGATTTTAACTTTAGGTGCGGGTGTTTTATTTGATGTTTTTTGGGGTTCGGTTTATGTATTTATCGGTGCTACTTTAGGTGCAACAGCAGCATTTTTAATAGGACGTTATTTAGCGAGAAATTGGGTGATTAAAAAAATTGCAAATAATAAAAAATTTGCTGCTATTGATAACGCTGTAGGGAGAGAAGGTTTAAAAATAGTGTTGTTAACGCGACTTTCTCCCATATTTCCTTTTAATTTATTAAACTATGCTTTTGGAGTTACTGCTGTTTCTCTTAAAGATTATTTTCTTGGTTGTGTGGGGATGATTCCTGGTACAATTATGTATGTTTATATTGGTTCTTTGGCTGGTAATTTGGCTTTAATTGGAACAGAAAATCAACCTACTAATTCTACTCTCACATGGGTTATTAGAATTGTCGGTTTTATTGCCACTGTTGCTGTCACAATTTATGTTACTAAAATAGCTAAGAAAGCTTTAGAAATAATTGATAATTGACAATTGATAATTTTTTCAAAAATGTTAAATACACAACTGACAAAATTTTCTGAAGGCTATATGTATTGTAAATACAACACCGGATTAAATTAAAACGACAATCACAAGATAATTTATACTACATTTTTAGAGGCAATATTAATGTCTAATTTAGAATTTGAAAGAATCACAGTTTTACCAATGGATGAATATAATCAAAGATTGGTAGCTAATGTACATCCTGAAAATTGGGTAAATCCCCAACCTGCGGAATGTTATGATTTAGTAGTAATTGGTGCGGGTACTGCGGGTTTGGTTGTTGCCGCGGGTGCTGCGGGTTTAGGTTTGGGTTTAAAAGTAGCATTAATTGAAAAACATCTCATGGGTGGAGATTGTTTAAATGTTGGTTGTGTACCATCTAAAGCTTTAATTCGTTCTTCCCGTGTAGTTGGTGAAATTGGCAAAGCTAAAAATTTAGGTGTGAATATTTCCCAAAATTATGATGTTGATTTTGCCACAGTTATGGCTAGATTACGTAAAATTAGAGCAGGTATTAGTCATCATGATTCAGCAGCAAGATTCAAAAATTTAGGAGTAGATGTTTTTTTAGGAAGTGGTAAATTTGCTAGTAATAATACTATAGCAGTTGATGGACAAATTCTGAAGTTTAAAAAAGCGGTAATTGCCACAGGAGCAAGAGCAGTTAAACCAGAAATTAGAGGTATTGAAGAGGCAGGATTTTTAACTAATGAAAATGTATTTTCTCTCATTCAAAAACCAGATAAATTAGCGGTAATTGGTGGCGGTCCTATTGGTTGTGAATTGGCGCAAGCTTTTCGGCGTTTGGGTTGTGAAGTGACGTTATTTCATAAAGGTTCGCATATTTTAAATAAAGAAGATCGGGAAGCAGCGGAAATTTTACAAAAAGTTTTTAGTGATGAAGGAATTAGATTAGTTTTAAATTGTCAGTTAGAAGAAGTGGTGACAGTAACGGAAGGCAAACGGCTGTATTTTTCAGCTAATGGAAATCGAGATTCTGTAACTGTTAATGAAATTTTAGTAGGTGCAGGAAGAGCGCCAAATGTGGAAGGTTTGAATTTAGAAGCGGTGGGTGTAGAGTATGACAAAAAGCATGGTGTCAAGGTAAATGATTATCTACAAACTACCAACCCTAATATTTATGCAGCAGGTGATATATGTATGAATTGGAAATTTACTCATGCGGCGGATGCTGCTGCTAGAATAGTTATTAAAAATACGCTGTTTTCGCCTTTTGGTTTAGGACGTTCTCAACTCAGTAAATTAGTAATACCTTGGGTGACATATACCGATCCAGAAATTGCCCATCTGGGAATGTATGCAGAAGCAGCGGAAAAAATGGGTTTAGAAGTGGCGACAATTAAAATTGATTTTAATCATGTAGATCGAGCAATAACTGATAGTGAAGAATTGGGATTTTTAAAGATTTACCACAAAAAAGGAACTGATGAAATTATCGGTGCAACCATTGTTGCGAGTCATGCAGGAGAAATGATTTCAGAACTTACTACCGCTATTGTTCATAAAATTGGTTTAAGTAAATTAAGCAATGTAATTCATCCTTACCCCACTCAAGCGGAAGCAATTAAAAAAGCAGCAGACGCTTATCGTCGTACACTACTAACACCCAGAACTAAAAGACTTTTGAAATTTTTAACTAAGTTTTCTTGATAGGTAGAAATTTAATCAGGAGCGTCTATTTTTTTCCTGTTATTAAAATTATTCTCACTTCTGACTCCTGTAAGGGCGAAGCATTCGGGCAACAAATTATCAATTTTCTGACCAGGCTATTTTCCGAATGCTTCGCCCCTACGACTTCTAACTTTTTTTAAAGTTCTGATTCTGTTTCAGGAGCAATAATTTCACCAGTACCCATTCTTAAAATCATATCCTGGTCAGTAATCAGTTCATTCAATTCTTTAACTTTTAAATTCATCAGTTCACAAGCTATGCGTAATTCTTCAGCAAATGTTTTAATATCATCAGCATATCCACATTGATAAGCAGCAATTTTAATGCCTTGTTTAGCATTTGCTCTAGCACAATCTACTAATTCTGTACCATGTAATTGTGTTGGCGATACCATAGATTTAGTTATTATTGATTATACAATTTTACCTAAATAGATTATCAATTTCTGTATTTTAAATCATCCCTCTAATGGTAGAATATAGAGAATATAAATACCCAACTTCTCCAACGAAGTCGGGTATCTAGGAATGAGTGATTCAACAATGGACAATTAACAACGGAAAATTAACACTTCTTTAGCAAATGCGATCGCTACCGCACGACCAATAGCGATTTTATCTTTTAATTTTCCACTACCCCTATATTTTTCATCTTCCGCTTTGGGTCTTGGTTTCATTTCCGATTCTAAACCAGGTGTTTCTTGTGTTTGTGGCGGTTGTAATGTCTTTTCTGCCGGCATAATTTACTCCTAATTTAAAAACATTTAAAACTTCTGCAAAAATTGTCAATTATCAATTGTTAATTATCAATTACTAAAAATAAACCTTGGATGGAAATTATCGATCCAAGGTTTACTTTTTGCTTACGCTCCCACTAGTCTTTGGCAATTTCAGACTTTTATACCCCGGATATTTGCAAACTAATATTTGCAAAATGCGCTCATTTATGGCAAATGGGCGCGGATTTTTAAGCTTCCTCCTCACATCTCACACGCTCTTAATCCAACCACTGAAAACAAGTACACAACTCTCTGTTGATGCAGGATTTATCCTTGACATCTGCTCTTAATTTAACTATTATCTCCTGGTTGTTTATCGTTCCCAAGAAATAAAGAAAATGTTAATTTTATCAACCCTAAGATGTAGTTATAATTAATTGTCAATTATGGATTTTGCCTGATGATGAATATGGGTAATTTCACAGATTTGATACATTATCAGTAGATTTAAAAACTCATTGGTGACAATATTTAAACTGAAGATAACTCAAATAACCATTTCAAATTATTTACTCAATTAACAAAAAGATACATACACAAGCATCATCTCATGTCTTCCTTGGGATATACCTGAGATAGAAAGACTGAAGAGAGATATATTTTGGTACAAATGTGGGGTATGGGTTATGGTAAAAATGAATATTTCCGAGCTAGAGCAGATTGATAAGTTTCGTAACTTACAATTAACTTTGCGCGATCGCTGGAAAACTAGCGAATTATTTGACAACAGTGAAGCGGATATTTTAATTGTTCCTTCTTTAAGTATCGATCAACGGGAACTGCAAAAAATAGCAGGGTGCGAACATTATGAAGAAAGATTGCTATTTTCTTTAATCCGGTTGCGAAATCCCCGCAATAGGTTAATTTATGTAACATCAATGCCACTACACCCTAGCATTATTGACTACTATTTACAACTACTACCAGGAATACCATTTTCCCATGCTCGTCATCGTTTATTACTACTTTCTACTTATGATTCTTCCCTAAAACCGCTCAGTCAAAAAATCTTAGAACGGCCGCGTTTGATAGAAAGAATTCGTCAAGCTTTGCGGTTAGATAAAGCTTTTATGACTTGTTACAATTCCACATTTTGGGAAGCAGAATTATCACTAAAATTGAATGTTCCTTTGTATGCTGCTGCACCAGATTTACAAATTTGGGGGACAAAAAGCGGGAGTAGAGAAATTTTTCATCAAAGCAATGTACCCCATCCAGATGGTAGTAAATTAGTTTGGAAATATCAAGATTTAGCAACAGCAGCAGCTAATTTATGGGAAAGTCAACCAACATTAAAACGGATGGTTGTGAAACTAAATGAAGGTATTTCTGGAGAAGGAAACGCGCTTTTGGATTTGCGTCCATTGCTAGATGTTGCACCAGGGACAAGTTCCCACAGTGAAAGAGTAGAAAAAATCAGTAATAACTTTACAAATTTGCGCTTTCAAGCTACACAAGAAACTTGGGGTAATTTTTCTCAAAGAATCCCAGAATTAGGCGCAATAGTCGAAGCATTTGTAGAAGGTGAAATCAAATTTTCTCCTAGTGTTCAAGGACGAATCACACCTGATGGAAAAGTAGAAATACTCTCCACCCATGATCAAATTCTCGGCGGACCAGACGGACAAATTTATCTTGGTTGTCGTTTTCCTGCGGATGAAAAGTATCGAGTACAATTACAGACTTTAGGTTTACAAGTAGGTAAAAAACTAGCAGAAAAAGGAGCATTAGAAAGATTTGGTGTTGATTTTGTCGTAGTTGATCAAGGTAATGGTAAATGGGATATTCAAGCAATAGAAATTAACCTCCGCAAAGGTGGAACTACTCACCCTTTTATGACTTTGAAATTATTAACTAATGGACGCTATGACTTGTCCACAGGTTTATTTTATAGTCAACAAGGAAAAGCTAAATATTACGTCGCTACAGACAACTTACAAAAAGATCAATATCGGGGATTATTACCTAATGATTTAATGGATATTATTGCCCATCATAGATTACATTTTGATACGGGTACTGAAACAGGAACAGTATTTCATCTCATGGGTTGTCTGTCTCAATTTGGCAAATTAGGATTAACAAGTATTGGAGATTCTCCCCAACAAGCAGAAGAAATTTATAACAAAGTTGTCAAAGTTCTGGATCAAGAAACCAGTGACGAACATAATAGTTATAACCTATTTTCCGATTATGCTTTTCCCATTGCTGGGGATACTGCTGGTTATTGTTGAATTGTAAACAGCCAGTATTCGATAGGGGTTTAGCACTGCTAAACCCTTACAGGAATCAGAATTAATTTTTATCAATTACCTAAAAAACCTGGCAATAATTACACCTAACTGCACACTAAAAACTCCCAAAATCGCACTACCAAACCAATAACCAGCAGTAGTTAATAAATTACCACCACGCATTAAAACCAGAGATTCTAAACCATAAGTAGAAAAAGTTGTGTAAGCACCTAAAAAACCAGTAGCTATCATTAAACGTAATTCTGGGGAAATTATCGCTACCTTTTCTACTGCCAAAGTTGTAAAAAATCCCATTCCTAAACAACCGCTAACATTAATAAAAAACGTACCATAGGGAAAACTTGTACCAAATCTGGATGCAAACCATAATGTTAAATAATATCGACTTAAAGCACCAGCGATCGCCCCTAAACTCACAGCTAACGCTTGACGCAAATTAGGATCTTGTAACATAGCATTTACAGCGTGAAACCCGTACTGGTGGGAGAGGTTTTCATCACTGTACACCATAGTTGAACTCGATACAATCAAAACATAGCTAAACCAAAGCTATTATCTAGTACAAATTAAACAAAATCATGCAGATTAACAGGAGAAAACTACTATGGGAAATCAATTCAAAACTGCTGCTTTATTAGCCGCCCTTAGTGGCTTATTAATTGCCATTAGTTATTGGATAATTGGTGGCAGTAGCGGTTTAATGATCGGCATCGGTTTAGCAGCAGTTACCAACCTATTTTCTTGGTATCAATCTGATAAAATTGCCTTAGCAGTTTATAACGCCCAACCTGTCAGCGAAGCCCAAGCACCAGGACTTTATCGCATGGTAGAAAGACTATCAGAACGTGCTAATATTCCCATGCCAGGAGTGTACATTGTTCCTAGTCAAACTGCCAATGCTTTCGCTACGGGTAGAGATCCAGAACACGCTGCGGTTGCTGTTACCGAAGGTATTTTAAACATCTTACCAGAGGAAGAATTAGAAGGCGTAATTGCCCACGAACTCACCCACATTATTAATCGTGATACTTTAACTCAAGCCGTTGCTGCTACTGTCGCCGGTGCGATATCTTTCCTCGCCCAAATGTTAAGTTATAGCCTTTGGTTTGGTGGTGGTTCTAGAGATAATAATAGGGGTGGTAATCCTCTAGGAGTGCTATTAACAGTCATGCTTGCACCTATAGCAGCCACAATTATTCAATTAGCAATTTCCCGCACTAGAGAATTTTCTGCTGATGCTGGTGCTGCTAAATTAACAGGTAATCCCCGCGCTTTAGCTAAGGCTTTACAAAGACTAGAAGCAACCGCTAGACAAATGCCTTTAAATGCTAATCCAGCCTTTGAACCATTATTAATTATTCATCCTATTTCTGGGCAATTTTTAGGTAATTTGTTTTCTAGTCACCCAGCAACAGAAGCCCGTGTAGAAGCACTGCTGAAAATAGAAAGAGAGTTGGCAGGTAGTTATTAGATTATATCCCCGACTTCTTGAAGAAGTCGGGGATGTGAGATTTTAATTATTAATTCTATTTTTGGTTGAATTTTATTCAATTTTGATTTTTCGACACTACAAGTCAATATTTTTCAACTAAATTAAAACAAGAGTTCACTTTCCCCAGATGATTATGAACAATCAGATTATGAACAATCAATTGTATGAACAAGATTTTAATCTTTGGCGAGAAACCATCATTCAACAAATTAAAAAACACAATTTTAATGATATTGATTGGGAACATTTGCTTGTAGAATTAGAAGATATGGGTAAATCAGAAAAACGGTCATTTTTGAGTAATTTAACAATTTTAATTGCTCACTTACTCAAATTAACTGTTCAAGCTGATGCTCCTGAAATGATGAAAGTAAGTTGGTACAGTTTTGTTACGGAACATCGGTTTCGAGTTACAAAAGTTTTAGCAGAAAATCCTTCTTTTAAAAATTATCTGGATGAAGTTATTTTTATAGCTTATGCCGATGCTCGCAAACTGGCAATTAAAGAAAGCAAAAATGCTAAATTAGGAGTGAGAAAACCCGATGAATCAGAATATCCTCTTGATCTTCCTTTTACGTTAGAACAGTTATTAAATGAAGATTTTTATGGGGATATAGCAAGTGACATATAAAAGTCTGTAACTTGGTTGTAAAATGCGTAATCCTTTGATTCAAAAAATAGGGGTTTAGCATTGCTAAACCCCTACAAAAATCAACTTTTTTTATTCCTGCTTTCTACTTTCTGCAATTAATAATTATTGGCATAACTAGCAACTTTCCTATCAACTAACACAAGATTATCTACAGCATATTTAATAACTAATGATTCTTGTGTTGCATGACAAGAACTCTTTAAAACTCGCGTTTTCACCGCATCTTTCACCAGTTTAGCCTGGTAAGTATAAAGATAACCAGCAGGATTTTCATAAGTTAGCTCTGCTAACATTGTATTATTATCCATGCTTTGCTCTAAAATTTTACCTGCTACTTTATTATTAAACCAATTCCATCCTTGACTAAAAATCATTTCTCTTTCTAAAACCTGTAATACATAGGGCAAAATTCCCCAACCCCGATAAACTTTATGCAAAATTTGAATATCACCAGTCCGAGTTAAAATTGATCTGAAAGATTCTTGATCTAGTACACCATAATATCTTGCTTCTGGTAAATCTATAGCTGTGGGTGCAAAACGATGTCCGCCAAAATGGCTGGATCTCCAAATTCTTACATGATCAAATTGCAATTCAGAAATAGTATTTTTAGCATGAAAATAAAAAGGATTACCATATCTGGCACAACATTGATCATGGCTACCATGTGTACAAATTAAAATATCTCTGGTAACGCTATTTTCTACTTGAAAATCAGGATTTCCACCGGATAACCATTTCCGTACAACTCCTGCTACTTGTTCAATATTTGGTAATTTAAATTCTTGTTTGCGGTAGCCATGACTTAAACCTTCTTGTTTTTGATAAATTAATAATGTAGTTTCTTTTACTCTATGAGAGTCATCATTAGCAATTAACAAAAACCGAATTGGTAATTTACTATGCTGCACTTCTGCAACTAAAATCCGCAAGTTGTCAGGAACCCATTTAGAAGTAAATGCTTCTGACATCCAAGGAGTAGGACATTCTACTAAAATATAAGTTTGGTAGTTGGTTGCACTACCAATTATTTCTTCTCCTATTTGTCTTGAGTAGTCTGAGCAAAAAAACTTATTCATATCATTTTTTCCCAAGAATTTGTTGTATGGACAAAGATAAATAAACAGTAAAATTGTGTCTCTAGCTACTACTTTTAGTGTTTTTTGATGTTCATAGATTTAGCAATTTAAGACATCTTGCCACTTTATAAGCTTCTGGTTTTTTCCAGTTTTTCCGGCTAATAAATCCTTTCTTTACAAAAATCAGCATCTATTGATTTAAATTTATTTAATCGGAATTAAATAGCTTAAATCTTAATGTGCTTTATTTTCATCAGTAGCTGAGTTATGTATATCTATGTTTATATATAAAATTTTACTTTCAAGAAGTCGGATTGTATCAGTTAGTGTCTTCATAATGATAAATATTCTCAACTAACAACAAAAAAATATAACCGAGCAAGCCTATGGCAACGGGCATGGTAAAAATGCGCCTGTCATCACCCCAAAGGTAGAATTTTAGCAAGTTATGGCAGTTTTCATCTGTTGTTTCTCCCGTGGTGCTGTACTTGCTGTTCATCAAACAAGAAGATGCTGAAAGTCTTATGATGCTTGATTTTTGAATTTATGTATCAACTGTAACAGAATTTAAATGAAAAAGCAAGTAATTGCTCAAATCTTTATTTTTTGCTAATTTTTCTCATTATATCTAGCTTACATCCAGCGAATCATGATTTAATATAATAATCATTAAATTTTTCATTAGATTTTTCAATCATATAAATAACCAAGAGGTTATATTACAAAATATTGCTATTTATTTAAAACTTTGTATTTTTAAACAAAATGTCAAAAATGATCTTCACATTTAAAACTATAGCCAATCATAAAAAAATAGATATTTCTATACAAAATCCAAAATCTAAAATCTAAAATCCAAATTTATTGGAAAGGGTCACACTATACACGACTGCAAAATTTTATTAACGAGATAATGGGGAATAGTCATAGTTAATCGGTAATGAGTCAAACTGTTTTTCTATCACCAATTACCAATTACCACTTATCAATTATCAATTATGGCATTAATATTAGCTCTTGATTTTGGTGGAACTAAACTAGCAGCAGCGACAGTAGAAGCAGGTTCTAGAGAATGGTTGCGTCATGAAAATAGACTCTCACCTGCAAATGCGGATGCTTTAAGTGATATAGAAATTATGCGATCGCTCATTGATTCCGTATTAGATCAACGTAAACCCGATGCCATTGGTGTTAGCTTTGGTGGACCAGTAGACGCAGACACAGGAATGGTGAGACTTTCCCATCATGTACCTGGTTGGGAAAACATTCCCCTCAAACTCTTGCTAGAAGAAGAATATCACGCCCCAGTCAGCATAGATAATGATGCTAACGTAGCTGCTATTGGTGAACATCGGTTTGGTGCAGGTCAAGGATACGACAGCTTATTTTACATTACCATTAGTACAGGAGTAGGCGGAGGTTGGATACTCAACAATAAACTCTGGCAAGGTGCGGGAGGAATGGCCGGAGAAATTGGCCATATAGTAGTAGATCCCACAGGTCCAGTATGCTTATGTGGAAAACGCGGATGTGTAGAACGTTTTGCATCTGGTCCTTATATTGCCCAAAATGCCAAAGAACTCTTGGAAAAACAACCGCCTAATTCTGGGGGAGGTACAAAAGGTGACATACTGAGGCAGTTAGTAGGTAATGATTTAAACTTAATCACCGGGCAAATAGTCAGTGTAGCCGCATCAAATGGAGATGAACTAGCAAAAGCGATATTATACAAAGCTGCTTGGGCGCTAGGTGTAGGTATTGGTAATGTTGCTAACTTAATGAACCCGCAAAGATTTGTATTAGGTGGTGGAGTGACAAAAGCTGGGGATAGTTTTTGGGCAACTGTACGCAAAATAGCCCAGGAAACCGCCTTACCAGAAGTGAATTTTGAAGTAGTGCGGGCGGTTTTGGGAGATGATGCGCCATTGTGGGGGGCGGTAGCTTTAGGTTTGGATGTAATGAGGTAATTATTTTGTGAAGTAATTATTTTCAGATTATCCAATGCGATCGCCTATTATTTACCTGTTATTTAAATTTGAAATTTTGAATTATTTACGCCAAAATTCACAATTTCAAATCTAAAATTCAGTCAGATAAATCACACGCTATACTAAAATTTAATCCCTTATTTATGTTTCCTATGGTTGTAAGTGCTTCCACCACCAATATCACCTGGGAACTCTTACCCGAAGACTTCATTTTAGACGATGAACCTGTGGATAATGTCAACCAACCGAGTCTAGCAGCAGCATTAACCGAAAGCCTAGAACTCGCGGGTAAACTGCCAGAAACTGCTATAGCTACCACTAATTATGGCATCTGTGCCACCGTAAATGGCAAATTTGTCATCAAAGCCCCTGATTGGGCTTACGTACCGCAAATTACCGTACCTAGAGAGCAAATTCAACGCAGCTACACCCCCCATAAACAGGGGCAAATTCCTGTAGTGGTAATGGAATTTCTTTCCGATACAGAAGGAAGTGAATATTCCAGTAAACGCACCTATCCCCCAGGAAAATGGTTTTTTTATGAACAAGTTTTACAAGTTCCTAACTACATCATTTTTCAACCAGACACCGGGGAATTAGAAGTACATAATTTGCAGGAAATCGGAGCTTATAAATTACGTTCCCCTAATGATAATAACCGTTATTGGTTAGCAGAAATGGAACTATTTATAGGTGTTTGGCAAGGAAAGCGTGAAAACCGTCAAGGTTACTGGTTACGCTGGTGGGATCAAGATGGTAATTTGTTACTTTGGGGTTCTGAGTTAGTACAACAAGAACGACTTGCTAAAGAACAAGAACGACTTGCTAAAGAAGCCGCCTTAAAACGCCTTGAAGAATTAGAAAAACGTCTGCGAGATGCTGGCATTTCTGATTAAATTTGTTTTAAATGTGTTCACATTGTTCACATAAATTAACCATAAATTCAAAAATCTTAAATCCTCAACTGCTGCCAAAAGTAGGGGATTTTTTATTTTTTAATCAGTAATTAAGTAAGCATTCAGCTATCAGCCTTTAGCAGTCAGCTTTTTCCAGGGTACTCCCAAACCCACTATTTGATAATCTACTGATTTATCAAACATTTCAACCTATACTTTCTGCCTGCTGCCTCCTGTAAGGGCGTTCGCGAAGCGTGCTGGAAGCATCAGCTTTCGGGCGAACAATTATCAATTTTTATCACAATTTTCTTGTAAGGGCGAAGCATTCGGACGAACAATTATCAATTTTTATCACAATTTTCTTGTAAGGGCGAAGCATTCGGACGAACAATTATCAATTTTTATCACAATTTTCTTGTAAGGGCGAAGCATTCGGACGAACAATTATCAATTTTTATCACAATTTTCTTGTAAGGGCGAAGCATTCGGACGAACAATTATCAATTTTTATCACAGGTTATTTTCCGAATGCTTCGCCCCTACGACTCCTGAATTTTTACGTAATTAACATCTTTCTCAATCTTACAGCTACTTTAGATACAGAAGATCATGTAATGAGAGATTATGCTACTTTGTGGTTAGGAAAACAACCATGCTCCTCATTATTTAAGTTTTTCTGACATCGTTGATTTCTTAATAATTATTTAGTTGTAAAAGTAGACAATGATTTTCAAAATTGAATCAGAATTTTAACTTTTAGATTTAACAGAAGTTGGTAAGTGCAGATATACCAACTAACGTTAGAAATCAAAGTTATTGCGTAAATCCTGAAATCCTCATTTTTACAACTTCAACAGGATCACCATGACTATTCCTCTACTAAAATACGCTCCATCCAGCCAAAACCAAAGAGTTAAAAGTTTTGAAATTCCTGGAGAAGAATATCCAAGAATTTACACTACAGAAGGAACACCAGACACAGCAGAAATTGATCAGTTAATTTGGGCTGCTTATCGTCAAATATTCAACGAACAACAAATTCTAGTTAGCAACCGTCAATTAGCCCTAGAATCCCAATTAAAACACAAAAGTATTACTGTTAGGGATTTTATTCGGGGATTGTTATTATCTGAAACATTCCGCTTACGTAACTACAACGCGAATAACAATTATAGATTCGTGGAAATGAGTATACAACGAGTTTTGGGCAGGAATGTTTACAGTAAACAAGAAACAATGGCCTGGTCTATTGTGATTGGGACTAAGGGTTTACAAGGATTCATTGATGCACTGCTAAATAGTGAGGAGTATCAAACCAATTTTGGTGATAATACTGTTCCCTATCAACGTCGAAGAATTATTGCACAACATAGTAGAGGAGAGTTACCTTTTAGCCAATTTCCTCGTTATGATCAATACCATCGTCAACAACTAGAGAACTTTGGATATTTCCAAGCTAAAGCACCTGTAGGACATTGGTGGAAGCAGCACAAACCTCCTTACAATCCAGTTTCTTTATTGATGTCATCACCTCTTTTTTTCATAGAACATCTCGTCTTTTTTGCATTCATAGTTTATGTAATTCTCTCCTATTATGGTGTAGTTAGCTTGTAATATTACCATGCAATTGGTAATTGGTAATTGGTAATTGGTAATTGGTAATTGGTAATTGGTAATTGGTAATTGGTAATTGGTAATTGGTAATTGGTAATTGGTAATTGGTAAT
>NZ_JACJPT010000110.1:0-17364 GCF_014696195.1 Sphaerospermopsis sp. FACHB-1094
AGTCACCAGTCACCAGTCACCAGTCACCAGTCACCAGTCACCAGTCACCAGTCACCAGTCACCAGTCACCAGTCCCCAGTCCCCAGTCACCAGTCACCAGTCCCCAGTCACCAGTCCCCAGTCACCTATCAACTATTCTTCTATTTTCCGAACTTAGCAATTCTCGCTCTGGCAAAGTTAACTCTGGTTTGTCAGGAATGGATAAGCGTTCGGGGTTACGTCTGGCAGGTTTTTGGCGTGTGAAAGTTTTCCAGGCTGCTTTAACACCAACTACGAAGCTGCGTGTGCTGACTTGAATATTTTGAGCTTGTTTTTTGGCACTATTCAAACTTTGATCTACTTGTTTAACGACTTGACCGGCACTTTTGACACCTTCACTCACATCATCGGTTAAGTCTGTTATTTCTAAACTGGTATTACGAATGGCTTTGAGGGTGGGGGGTAACTCTCTTGAGAGGGTATCAAAAAATTTTTCGGCACTACGGGCGGCGCGTGCTAACTCCTGCACAGCGGGTATGGCCGCTACTAAAACAGCGGTGAGACTAGCAGCAACTAAGAGTATAGACAGTCCCAGCCAAAACAGAGGGTCAATCACGGTTATGCTATTTGTGAGCGTTATAGATTCTGGGTGAGAGAATCAGTGTTTTTAGGTTGAGCCGGGTTTGGCCTGTTTAGGGCTTGGCTTTCGCGTTGGGTGGCTTCTACTCCGGCTGCGATCGCTTCCCGTAGTCTCTCTAGGGTATCATCCCAGTTTTGCAATGCCGTGGCAGAAAGTCGATCAGCTTGAATCTGTACGCTGGTTGATATATCTTCTGCTAACTCTGGTAAGGCATCTGCTGATTTTTTCAAAAGTTTCCGCGTTTCTCTCCCCGGGCGGGGTGCAGCGAGTAATCCTGCTAAAGCACCAATGGTAGCTCCTAGCATCATACCGCCTATAAATATTCCCGAACGATTATTAGACATTTTTATGGTTAATCTTTTATATCCATTACACTCATTTTATGCTGGTTTGATGTTCTGGCAATAGGGAGTCATGGAGCAAGCGGTAGTTGAAGCTGTCGAAACTCACGGTGAAGTTTATAATTTATACTTTTTATACCTCTGCCAAATGTTTCTCCCTAGTAATACGAGGTTAAGAATTTGTTGCACCTGTTGAATTTGCAATTTCAGGTTTTGGTGTTTTTGCCATAATTCATAAATTTGCTGTTGTCCTGTATAAATATTTGCTGGTACTGTATATAATACGGTATGGAGAGCGTGTTCATAGCTGTTTAACCTGTCTGCTATGATTCCTAGCTTGTGTTTAAGTTGCCATAGCAATCGAGCTATGTAAAGCAGCATTATTGAGATCATGATATTAATCAGGACAACTATAATAACCATAATCACCATTTTTACCTTTTTGCTCTCACTGTAGCCCTAACTTCAGTTGTTTGACATTCAGTTAAACTACACTTTAAAGGTGATACTAGAAAAGTAAGCATTCAGCTATCAGCACTCAGCAGTCAGCTAAAACTGCTCTTGAGGCTAATTTGCAAGGATTTTTAATTCCTAATTCCTCGTTAACAATACTCATAAATCCTAAATAATAGCTTATTACTGATTACTGACTGCTGAATACTTACCTAGAAAATATTTAATTTTCAATCAGATGGCGGATAAAAATTTAGAAGCTTTAGAAGCATTAATAGTGAAAATTGTGAAAAAGCTGATCAAAAAAGAACTCAGGAAGCTCAATCAGTATAGTCTACCAATTGTGACAACTGAGGTAAATCAGCAATTAGACAATTTTTTGGAAACTTTTGCAACTCCAGCAGCAACACGCTTTCCAGCAGAAATACTTGATGATGTAGATACCAGTAGTTTGATGAATATATCTACTAAAGAAGATGTGGAACTTGAACGCAAGTTAAGGGAACTGAAATTTAAACAAGAACTGAGGAAAGATTGGATATTATTTATTATCAAAGATGTCATAGTTTATGCTACTACTATTATATTTATTTTTATTTTTTCGGGTTTTTATTTATTCACTCTTATTCAGAAATCATGATTCGGCAAAATTCACAAGCTGATATTTATATTTTTGGTGAGTTTTGCTGATAGCTGACGGCTGAATGCTTATTCCTTTTCCTGCTATATCATTTCACTTACCATTTCGGAAATTTCATTGCTATATTAGAGTAAATTACTATTTTCATGAGGTTGGTAAAGCTGTGCGTGATGATTTAAGAGGTTTGGAAATTAGTCATCAAGAGTTGGAAAAATTGACTAATTTACCTGTTCATAATGAGTTGTTTATCATTACTAATTATCTCAATCATTGGCAAAAAATGTTAATCGCAAAAATCAAAGGTTCTGAAGGAGCTACGGTAATTTTTATCGGTTGTTCAACTTTGGTTTTTTCATATCTGGTATTTGATGTTATGATCAAAATATTTGCCAGTTGGATTACCATTCCCTCTTGGATATTACTAATTTTATTTAGTGTCTGGAGTGGGGGTTTAAGCCAAACTATCTTATATTTTCTTTGGAGGAGTAAAAGCAAATTACTCAAAAAAAATATGACTAATTCTTTGCAAAATTTACTTAATGATGTGGAAAGATATAATGCAGTGATTAAAGCTATATATATTAATGATCAAATAGAAGAAGCAGGTAATCCAGAGGTAGGTATCACGCACAGAGAACGAGTTATTCAAGCTTTAAATTTCACTAAATTAGATTTAGTACGTGCTTTGAAGACCGAAAGAATTTTGCGAGAAAATAAGAATTTCATCCTGAGTAATGCTGATTTATTTGCTAGTAATTTAGCTGCTTTAACTGCTATCCAAGTGACTGAACAAGCAACAGAACATGGACGATTATTAAATGAAGCATTGCAGATTGCTTTAGATGTGCAATACGAAATGCGAAGGTTACAGGAGCAGGGTTAAAAAACTTCCAAATCAAAAAATAAGTAGTTGGGCAAAATAAATTTTATAGTTAGGAGAGGGAACAGATAAGGAATATAGACATTTTTGTTTTCTATCAATATGTTAAATTAATTTTGCCTGGGTACTCATTTCTAAGCTGATAAACCTTTAATTTACACAACCAGGGCGGGCAGGATGCCCACCCCACAAGAGTTTTAATTTTAGATAATATGGAAGTTAAATGTCCAACAGCTTATTTCCAGCAGATTACTCCCTTGCAAAAATTTTGTTAATCTTCTCTGGCAGGAACGGAGTAATATTAAAGAATATGAAGCACGCGGCAGCGTGGATTTAGCGTAGGTATTGCACATTGATATGGACTGGAAAGAAATTAGAGGCAACTGGGTAATTATTCCCCGTCATCCCATCGGGATCATCCATTTTTTGGGGGGTGCATTTGTCGCTACCGCACCCCACCTGACTTACCGCTGGTTACTAGAACAGTTGGCAGCTAAAGGTTATGTGGTGGTTGCTACACCTTTTGTCAACACCTTAGATCATCAGGCGATCGCCGAATCTGTACTGCTGAACTTTGAACGCACCATAGAACGATTACACTATTCCGGCGAATTACGCAAGCTGTACCTACCAATTTATGGTATTGGACACAGTATGGGTTGCAAACTGCATTTACTGATTGGTAGTCTTTTCCCAGTAGAAAGGGCAGGTAATATTCTCATATCATTTAACAATTACACAGCTAAAGATGCCATTCCTCTCGTAGAACAATTAAATTCTACTTTGGCGATTGAGTTTACTCCCACACCCTTAGAAACTAACCAACTTGTAGAAGAAAGTTATCACATCCGCCGTAATTTTTTAATCAAATTCAGCAATGATAATCTTGATCAATCAGCAATTTTAACAAAAATATTACAAAAACGTTTTCCAGAAATGGTGACAGTACAAACCTTACCAGGAAATCATACCACACCATTAGGTCAAGATATTAATTGGCAAGCTGGAAATTCTTTTACTCCTCTTGATGCTTTAGGACAATGGTTTAAACAAGAAGTATATCGTGATATACACCAGTTAAAAAAAGTCATGCTGTTATGGCTTAATCCTCTTGCATCTTCATAATAGCCCAGGAGTCAGGAATACACACCGATTAATACTTACTTCGATTTCAATTCTGTACTGCTATTAACTGAAATATGCTGTATGTGATGATATCAAAATCTTAGTAAGTAAATGGATCATTAAAAATGATTTTTTAAAACCAAAGTTAGTATTTTTGAGACATCATACTACTAACCATTTGTTCATCACTTTCATCTTGTATTTTAATTTGTATTCCTGGGTATAATATTAATTGTATACACGATTTATTATGTTTCAGATTTTAGTAATTGATGATGACTATTCAATCCAGATCCTTCTTAAAAGGATGTTAGAAAAACAGGGTTATCAAGTAATCACTGCTAATAATGGTCAAGAAGGAATTTTACAAGCTTTGGCTTGTCCTCCAGCCCTAATCATTTGTGATTGGATCATGCCAGGTTTATCTGGATTAGAAGTCTGCGATCGCATCAAGAAAGACCCTAAATTATCCTCCACATTTTTTATTTTATTAACATCCTTAGATTCAGTTGCAGATCGCGTCAAAGGACTAGATGCTGGTGCTGATGATTTTATTTCCAAACCTATTGAACAAAATGAACTGCAAGCCAGAGTCAGAGCCGGATTACGTCTACATCAGTTAAATCGGGATTTACAAACCCAAAAGCTATTGTTAGAAACAGAACTAGCAGAAGCAGCAGAATATGTAAAATCCCTTTTGCCCTTACCCATGTCTACACCTCTGACTATTAGTTCTCGATTCATTCCCTCACGACAACTAGGAGGAGATTGCTTTGATTATTATTGGTTAGATGCTGATCATTTGGCAATTTATTTATTAGATACTGCTGGACATGGACTCAGAGCAACTCTTCCCTCTGTATCTGTACTCAATTTGCTTCGTTCCCGTGCGCTCAAAGGACTTAATTATTATCAGCCTAGTCAGGTGTTAAAAGCTTTAAATGATACTTTCCAAATCAATTATCAAAATGATAAATATTTTACTATTTGGTATGGTGTATACAACCGCATCAATCGCCAGCTAATTTATGCAAGTGCTGGACATCCACCCGCAGTATTAGTATCTGGAAAATCTCCCAGTACCACAGAAATAAAACTCCTAAAAACGCCAGGAATGCCAGTTGGGATGTTTCCTGAAGCAAAATATGTGGATGAAACTTACCAAATTGAAAAATGCAGTAGTCTTTACATTTTTAGCGATGGCGCTTATGAAATTACTAAATCAGATGGTAATCTTTGGAGTCTGGATGGATTTGTTCAGTTGCTAGTTAGCTTACAACATTCGGTTGATTACCAACTTGACTATATACTGAAATATTTAATCAATTTAAACTCCAAAGAATCCTTTGATGATGATTTATCTATTCTGCAAATTAAATTTGATTAACTTGTAGCTAGTAAGACTTGATTAAAAGCATCTTGGCTAGGAAAAATTTCTAAAACTTTATTTATACTGGTTAATTCAAATATCATCCTCACTTGATCATTCACCGAGCAGAGAACCATTTTAATATCAGCATCTCGTAGGGTTTTAAAAGCTAATATTAGAGATCCTAAACCAGAACTATCCAGAAATGTAATATTTTGACAATCAACTAAGACAATCTTTACACCCTTTACACCACTTTCTAGAATTTGGGCAATATCTTGCTGAAATTCTGATGCAGTTTCAGCATTTAAATTTTTTTTAAGTGTAAGAACTTTCACCTGCTGACTCATAATTAGGTTACTCTGATTGATATCAATGGTGTTCTCTTGTAGCTAGTATATACCAATATAGTAAATTTTCCTCAAATAATCATCAGAACAATAGAAATATTTACTTACTTTAAATAGCTTATACAATATAAAATTTTTAATAAAAAAATATAATTTTCTAATAAAAAATTCATAAAAAATTGTCAAATTTGAACTGATAGACATCGGCTTTTAGCTAGAAATTTATTCCCTACAAATCAATAGTTGATATTACATATTTTGTTTTATGCTAATTTAACAAATGGTTCGAGGGAACTCCTAACTATAAGATTTATTTTACACAACTGATTCAGACAATCGATCATTGCAGAGGATTTACCTTAGCTCGATAAAGCAGCTTATCACCTTGACGGTATCCAACATAACACACTTTGACTTTTTCGCCTAGTTGGGCTGTTCCCTGCAATAATTCATGCCATTGGGGATCATAAGGTATTTCGGCTCCCACAGAGGCGATCGCTTCCACACCCCAAGCCTGCAATAATTTTTCCAGAGGCTTTTGCACCACAGGTAGTATTTTAACCGCTTCTAGCTGGGGATTATCCTTTGCTTTCTGTGCTGCTGTAGGCCAAAACAACAATAAAGATTCCAAAATTTGTAAACTCGACTGCTGAAACTCTTGCTGTAAAACCTCTCGCTGTTGTTCCAGCATCAGCACGATTCGTTCATACTCTCTTTTCAAATCAGCAATTTCTTGTAATAATTGTTCATCCGTACCTAAGTTGTGAGTTGTGACTGCAAAACCTACAACTTGGGAATCAGAACTTGCAGTTGAAAACGCTGCTACTATTTCACCCAGTGATATCTGTAGGATTTTTGATAGCTTCAGCAAAACCTCTACCCGCACTTGCTCCAGCTTTCCCCTTCTTAAACACAAGATTTGCCACTCGGAAACACCAGCAGCGTCACTCAAAGATTTAAAACTAGAGATACCTACACGCTGCATAAAATTTCGCAACTTTGGGGTGAAATCTTGATCCGGCATAAGGCAGAGGATATAGGTTTTTGTTGTCTATTATACCCCATTTCCTGCATCTTGGGTTTACCAGTAATTTTTCTTGCATTTAATGTGTTTTTTGATGCACCTGCATTCTTTAGATTTATCAAAAAATTGGGTCTCACATCATTCCTGCCAGGATGACTTGACGAAAGAATATACAGTGGACTGTAAGTGTAGTTGGTGTCATTCCCATAGACAAAGCCTATTACAAATAAATCAATTAAGTAAATAGTGATTACTGATGGATATTTAAATTACTAATACTAACCAAAATTTGTATAGTTATATTAGAATATAGTATCTAAATTATAGAAATAGTCCAAAATAATTAGTGACAATTCACGAACTGTCATAAAAAAAATCATTAACTCATGTATAATCTATTTTGAAGAGACTTGTTTTAACAAGACTTGCTGTTTTAAGATGGTTCAACAAAGAAAATAACTAGAGTAATTAGTGATTAAAAACTTTTTATTTAAGCAGTTACAAACTTCGTCAAAATAGCAAATGAATAATTCAAAAGTAATTCTTGGTAACAATCAATTACCCCATACTAATGTATTAATTCACTATTGGGTAGCAATGCCCCAACCAGAAAATCATCTGTTTGAGGTAACATTACACCTTGTAAACTACCCATTACCAATTCTTGACTTGAAAATGCCAGTATGGACACCAGGTTCATACTTAGTGCGAGAATACGCTAAGAATTTACAAGATTTTGCTGCCTTTGCCGACTCAGAACCCTTATCCTGGCGAAAAATCAGTAAAAATCACTGGCAGATAGAAAAAGGTGATGCTGCTGAAGTCATCCTGCGTTATCGCGTTTTTGCCAATGAATTATCAGTACGCACAAATCATTTAGATGCTACTCATGGTTATTTTAACGGTGCGGCGCTGTTTTTAAGAATCCCCGGTTGGGAAGAAAAACCAATTCATATTACCATCGTCCCACCACACCCAGAATGGCAAGTAACCACAGGTTTACCAGCAGTTACAGAAGAAGCCAATACCTTCCTAGCAGCAGATTTTGATACTCTTGTTGATACTCCATTTGAAATTGGTAATCATGATTTGTTTCACTTTCATGTATTAGGAAAACCTCATGAGTTAGCAATTTGGGGAAAAGGAAACTACAAACCGCAAAAACTGCTAGAAGATTTCCATAAAATCATTGAATTTGAAGCACAAATGTTTGGTGGTTTGCCCTATCAAAGATATTTGTTTATACTGCATTTATTTGATCAGGCTTATGGCGGATTAGAACATAAAAACTCATGTTCATTAATTTATCATCGGTTTGGATTTCATATTCAAGATAAATATGAACGTTTTACCCAATTAGTAGCCCACGAGTTTTTTCATCTGTGGAATGTTAAAAGAATCCGTCCCAAAGGGTTAGAAGTTTTTGATTACGATCAAGAAAACTATACCCCCTCTCTTTGGTTTTGTGAAGGTACTACAAGTTACTATGATTTAATAATTCCTTTCCGGGCGGGAATTTATGATATTAAATCATACTTTCATCATGTCAATGAAGAAATTACCAAATATCTGAAAACGCCAGGAAGGAAAGTACAAGCACTTACTGAATCTAGTTTTGATGCTTGGATTAAGCTATATCGTCAAGATGCTAATAGTGGTAATTCGCAAATTTCCTATTATTTAAAAGGGGAAATGGTATCACTATTGCTGGATTTGTTAATTCGCTCTCTTCATCATAATCAATTGTCTTTTGATGATGTGATGCGGAAAATGTGGCAGCAATTTGGTAAAGAAGAAATTGGTTATACTCCAGAACAATTAAAGGAGGTAATTGAAACTGTCGCCGGCACAGATTTAACGGATTTCTTTAATCGCTATATTCATGGATTGGATGAGTTACCATTCAATCAATATTTAGAACCTTTTGGTTTAAAATTGGTAGAAGAATTAGAGACAGAACCATATTTAGGTGTGAGAATCAAAACTGAACATGGACAGGAAATAATTAAATTTGTCGAGATGGGTTCTCCTGCATACACAGCAGGAATTAATGCAGGTGATGAATTATTGGCAATTGATGGTATTAAGGTAGGAAAAAATCAGTTAAGTGAACGGTTAAAAGATTACCAACCCAACGATACTATCAACATCACTGTTTTCCACCAAGACGAACTGCGTAACTATTCCATCACCTTAGCACCACAACATCCTCATAAATATCAATTACGTCCAGTAGAAGATCCTGATACTACTCAGCAAGAGAACTTTTTAGGTTGGTTAGGTGTGCCTTTATCAGCTATTAAGTAAGGTTTGCTGAATAAACCTAAAACCTTGATATATCAAAGGTTAGAGGCTGATAAACACAGAAATTAGTGCAAGGGTTTTGAAGGGTATACCGGAAAAAGTGTGCATTTTTTGGGATTTCAAGAGATGGCAAAGAAATTTTCAAATCTTCTCCTGACTCCTGACTCCTGACTCCTGACTCCTATGCCCTCACGGAAAGACTTTCTCAGCAACCCCTAAGTAAGGGAGATAGGGAGATAAATTTTAGATTTTAGATTTTAGATTTTAGATTGGAGACTACAAAAACAATCCAAAATCCAAAATCCAAAATCCAAAATACATAACTCCTGCCTCCTTACTGATTCTGACTTTTTAAAACACCTGCTTCGTGTTGCATTGGTAAAACATCTAAAATATCGGTTTGGGAGCAATATTTTAAATCTTCTAAACATTCCAGGCGTAATAATCGCTTACCGTGACTAGCTTGATGGAATAATCCCAGTAAGTCATTTTGCCATTGTGAATAAAGAGCGATCGCACTGGTAACTTCATCATTCCCAGCTATTTCTTCCAGGGAAGAATCGGTTTGTTGCCAAATACTATGAGCGATCGCACCTGCACAAACAGTATCCTCTAAAGAAAAACTACCTTCCCAACCTGAACCAACGATCCAAATGGTTTCTGGTTGTTTTTCTAAGAGAAATTTCACCACCGCAGACCGATTAATTAAAGCTGCTGCAAGGACAATAGGAGCTTGTTGAATGCGCTGTAAGGCACGAGTACCATTAGTGGTACTGATAAACAAGCGTCGCCCTTGTACTAATTCTGCTGTGCAATCTAGGGGCGAGTTACCCAACTCAAAGCCAGACACTTTTGCGCCGCCTCTTTCTCCAGCCCGTAATCGTTTTTCGGCAGGCCATTGTTCACTCACTGCCATGAGTTGATCTAAATCACTAAAAACTTGCACTGCCTCGCCTCCAGCCGCTAACACTGTCGCTATTGTGCTAGTGGCTCGCAAAACATCAACAGCGATCGCGCATTCTGGCGTTGTCTCAGTTGGGGTTAATTCTGGAGTATGATATACAAATATCTTCACGGGCTAGATATACCTGCTCTATACTACTGCGGTTATATTCTACCCACTTGATGTCACTCACTGGCTATCTTCAAATCTCGATCTTTATAAGAAAATGGGCTGAAAACCCTTGAGGTTGAGTTTTGGAGGGTGGCAGAAAAACTTAACCGTCCTTCAAGATAGAAAAAACTCGAGATTGTCTACATGAGGATTTCTCATTTTTAATCTTCCCAAAAATCCACATTCAGCATCGCTTCAAGATCAGGACTAAATGGCCATGTATCAGGAAACTCGCACTGCGGATAACCCCGACGCACAATTTTGAGAGTATCTTCGTAAACTTCATCAAAAACTTCGTGAAAATAGGGCTTTAAACTCGGTGCTTGTTTGAGTAATCGCTTCAGAGATACCCTTTGCTTATCAATGGATTCTACCCAACCACGATAACAATCAGGCATATTTACATAAGTCCGCTTGAGAAGATGTTCAAGAAGTTCTCCTAGCCGGTTTTCAAGTTCGTGTTTTTGCGATCGCCCCAAACTCTCTATCTCCTCAATCAGATTCTCAAAATCTAACCCCTCAATATCCCTACTCCGTAACTTATTGACTGTATCTTCAATCCACAGTAAATAATCTTGCTCATATAAAGATACTGCAATTTGTGTCTGTGTCATTGCTTGATATCCTCATTCAAGTGTAAATAAATATTTTTAACTATTTAACTATTCCCAAAAATCCACATTCAACATCGCTTCAAGATCACGGCTAAAAAGCCATGTATCAGGAAACTCACACTGCGGATAACCATTGCGGACAATTTTCAGAGCTTCTGCGTAAGCTTCATCAAACACTTGGCTAAAATAAGGCTTGAGACTGGGTGAATTTTTGAGTAACTTTCTGAGTCCATTCCTTTGTTTAATGATTGATTCTACCCACCCGCGATAACAATCGGGCATATTTACGTATTTTCGCTTGAGGATATGCTCCAAAAGCTCTTCCAGCCGATTTTCTAGTTCTCGTTTGTCCGATCGCCCCAAACTCTCTATCTCCTCAATCAGATTCTCAAAATCTAACCCCTCAATATCCCTACTCCGTAACTTATTGACCGTATCTTCAATCCACAGTAAATAATCTTGCTCATATAAAGATACTGCAACTTGTGTCTGTGTCATTGTCATTGCTTGATATCCTCATTCAAGTGTAAATAGGGTTTGCTGAATAAACCTAAAACCTTGATATATCAAAGGTTAGAGGCTGATAAATACAGAAATTAGTGCAAGGGTTTTGAAGGGTATACCGGAAAAAGTGTGCATTTTTGGGGATTTCAAGAGATGGGAAAGAAATTTTCAAATCTCCTCCTGACTCCTGACTCCTGACTCCTGACTCCTATGCCCTCACGGAAAGACTTTCTCAGCAACCCCTAAATAAATATTTTTAACTATTTATTTTTAACTATTTAACTATTCCCAAAAATCCACATTCAGCATTGCTTCAATATCACGACTAAACGGCCATGTATCTGGAAACTCGCACTGCGGATAACTCTTGTAAACAACTTTGAGAGCATCTGCATAAGCTTCATCAAACACTTTGGCAAAATATGGTTTTAGGCTAGGTGAATCTTTTAATAAATCTCTAATGCCAATTCTTTGTTTAATGATTGATTCTACCCACCCGCGATAACAATCTGGCATATTTAGGTATTTTCGCTTGAGGATATGTTCCAAAAGCTCCCTGAGTCTACTTTCCAGTTCTCGTTTATCTGATCGCCCCAAACTCTCTATCTCCTCAATCAGATTCTCAAAATCTAACCCCTCAATATCCCTACTCTGTAACTTATTGACTGTATCTTCAATCCACAGTAAATAATCTTGCTCATATAAAGATACTGCAACTTGTGTCTGTGTCATTGCTTTATTTACCTGACGTGACCTAACTTAAGTTTAAGTTAAAGCCAGTTGAGAATGTTTAAGTTGATATTTTTAAGAGTGGCAAACCGACAATCAAACTGTAACCTGGAAATATAAACAACTTCATCGCTCAAACCATCAACATGGCTCCATTACCAGATTACCGTCCTAAGCAATTATCCGTCGGTCCTTTGGAAGCAGAAATTCTCAGCATTGTCTGGGAACTTGGTTCAGCTACAGTCAAAGATGTACACGATCGCATTCTTGCTGATCCTAACCGCGAACTAGCTTATACATCTGTCACCACCGTTTTACGTCGTCTCACGGAAAAAGGTTGGTTAGCTTGCGATAAACAAGGAAAAGCCTTTTATTGGCGGCCACTGCTAACAAAACAACAAGCAGAGATGATTAAAGCCCATGAGCAACTACAGCGATTTTTAGCAGTAGGTAATCCTGATGTAGTTGCCGCCTTTGCTGATAGTTTAGATGAAGCAGCTAGTGAACAAATAGAAGCGATCGCCAAACGCATTCAAGCTGCACGTCAAGCCAGGGGAGAAAAATAGGAGACAAATCACATTATGCACCTACTCATGATTTTAATTGCTGTAGCGATCGCCTACAGTTTACGACATTATGCCCACATCCCCGCAGGAAATTGGCATTTAAGATGGCGAAAAACTCTATTTTTATTCCTCTTTCCTCCCTTACTCATCTTCATGACTGTCACCGCTGTGTTTTGCATGGGTACACAGGGGAAAATGGGGGGAATGTCTACAGGTTCTTTTAGCTATCTCCTGTCCTTAATTTTTCTCGCTATTTTCAACATTTTAGGAATTAAACAGGCTTTTCAAGGTTGGAAATCTGTAAAATCTGCCCGTGAATGTCCACAAATCAATCTAGCAGGTAAACAAGTCCGAATCCTAGAAACAAAGGCTTTATTTGCCGGTCAAATGGGATTTTGGCAACCAGAATTAGTAGTCAGTCAAGGATTACTAGAAACTCTCTCCCCAGAACACCTAGAAAGCGTCCTCGCACACGAACAAGGACATTACCAGTATAGGGATACATTTTGGTTTTTTTGGCTCGGCTGGGTGCGTTCTTGTACCTCCTGGTTGCCAAATACAGAAGCACTTTGGCAAGAATTATTAATGTTGCGAGAATTAAGGGCTGATAGTTATGCAGCATCCCAAGTAGATCCCCTAATTTTAGCTGAATCTTTATTGTTAGTGGTGAGTAACCAAACCCTAACATCAGAAGTTTGCTGTGCAGCTTTAGGTTCTTCTGCGGTTGATAGGTTAGAACAAAGAATAGACGCTTTGTTAACACCAACAGAACCAAATTCAGAAATGCCATTACAATCTTGGCATATTTTTCTATTAGCATTTCTGCCTTTAGTAACGGTGATTTTCCATACCTAATCACCCAGATCCCTGATTTCTTCAAGAAGTCGGGGATCTATCCATTAATCCAACAAATCTTTTAACACCTTCCCCAAATCCTCATAATGCTGAAGTTGATTATAAATCTGTGCAGAAACTCGGATCAACAAACGCGGATTTTCCTCCCAAGGTATCACAGGTACTTCAATTCCAAATCTATCCAATAACTGATCATGGAAAAACATAAAATCCCAATCTGCCAACTTTCCATAAATTGGTAAAACTGCCATTGAACCAATCATTTCTTCTGGACAAACTGGTGCAACTTCCAACACTTCACAAAGTAACTTTCTTGCTGCTAAAACCATCTGGTGATTACGCTGCATTAATTCTATCCACCCACCAGGTAACAGCGATCCCATAAAATCAATTGCTTCCGGTACGCACATATAAGCAGTAGGATCATCCGTACCCATCCAGTCAAATTCCAATTGAAAGCGACTTTTATCAGTGCGGGGAGAATTTGCACCATGACTAATTGTTAAAGGGCGGATTTTTGTTTGTTGATCCCTTTGCACATATAAAAAACCTGCACCCTTGGGCGCACATAACCATTTATGACAATTACCTACATAATAAGTTGCGCCAATTTCCACTAAATTTAAAGGAATCATCCCCGGTGCATGAGAACCATCAACCAGGGTATCTACTCCCTGTGCTTGCAACTGCTTAACTAACTCTTGAATAGGAAAAATTAACGCCGTTTGGCTAGTAACATGATCTAACAGTGCTAATTTTGTTCTTGGTGAAACCTGTTCCATCACTGCTGTCACCACTTCTTGCGGTGAAGCAATAGGAAAAGGAATTTTAGCCACCACCACCCGCGCACCTGTGCGACTCGCAACAAAATCTAAGGCATTTCTGCAAGCGTTATATTCATGGTTAGTGGTGAGAATTTCGTCTGCTGGTGCAAAACTCAATGACCTGAGTACAGCATTTACCCCAGTGGTTGCATTCGGCACAAATACCAAATCTTCAAAATCACTACCAACAAACTTTGCTAATTTGCTTCTAGCATGATCTATCAATATTTCCCAGTCTCGACCAAAAAACCGCACAGGTTCAGCTTCTAGTTGTTGACGTAATCTTTGCTGAACTTCCAAAACCGCTTTTGGACAAGCACCAAAAGACCCATGATTGAGAAATATCACCTCTGGTTCAAGTGACCAAAATTTCTCAAAATCAAAAGCATGAAGATTGAAATTTGTGTTTTCTTCCTTCATGCTTTATCCTCTATTTATTGAACTCCCCAGGCCGGATTCGAACCAGCGACCAATCGATTAACAGTCGATCGCTCTACCGCTGAGCTACTGAGGAACGCTCGCAACGATTACTATATTAGACTGAAAATCAGATGATGTCAACTACTTTGGCAAAATTTTTTTTATTTATTTTTTTATTTAATTTTCGATGTTGTTTTTATACTGCTGGTACATATAGCCGTACACAGAGTAGTGAGGACATCAATTAATCATGAAACTCTGACTACAAAAGGGTTTCACTCCTGACTCTTGCTGTATAATTGATTCCAGGCTAAAGCCACTCCCGGTAAGGAGTTCAGACATTTTTGCCAATCGTAAATTAAAGTCCCATTCTTAATTGTGCTAACTTCTGCCTAGCCTGATCATCAATAGCATTAGCTAAAAATCTGCCTTTGGGTTGTTTCTTGGGTTGATATCTATGACGCATCCGACAAACCGTAGCTTCCACCTCACCGCATAATTGATGTGCTGATAACCATTGGGCACCATACCCCTGAACCATCAACTGCTGCGCTCGGTCTGATGTGGCAACAATGACGCGAGAAATTAAACATTGGGCGATTTGGTGACGTAAACCCGCACAAGCTTTTTCAATGTAAGTATCTGCGGTCTGTCCAAAGTCTGTGTAATGCACTGTGAGAAATTCTGTAATCATTTCTCGACTACCAGCAGCATTTTGATATTGGGCATCAAAGATAATTTGAGTTTCATATCCTTGAAACGCGCTATAATTAGTTATAGCTTCCACTAATTCACCGCGTGCTGCCTCTAGTCCAGCATCATCACGAGTTTTTTTCAAGCAAGGCCAAGCGCCTATAATGTTGTAACCATCCACTAACAAAATGGATGGGATGATAGAACGGGGCATGGTTTTTAATCACAATTATCTAGAGTTAACAAAAATCATTCATAAGACTTATAGTAATTGAAGCATCACTTGTAACACTATGTTACAGAGAATAAAATTGGTGACTGGTGATTGGGGATTGGGGATTGGGGATTGAGTAGACTTAAATCTATGGGCATTATAAGTTTGGTGATTGGTGAATATCGTTTCATTTCATCACCCATCACTACCAATAAGTCGCTGTTTTAGGCGTTCAGCTTCACCAGCGTCAACTAAAACACCCTTTTCTAATAAAAAAGCGCCATCACAATAATTTAACTCATCTAAACGGTGTGTTACCCACAAAGCCGTAATACCGCGACTTTTCACCAAACGACGCACACTAGCTACTAAATCTAATTGACTATCTGGATCTAATAAAGCCGTGGGTTCATCTAATAATAAAACTTCACAGTGACGAGCGATCGCCCCAGCAATAGCCACACGCTGTTTTTGTCCACCAGAAAGCGCATAAATAGGCCTGCGTTGTAAAGATAGTAAATTTACTGCGCCTAAAGCCTCCTCTACCCTAGCTTTTACCATAGCAGGAGGTAGTTTTTCTTCCACCAATCCAAAAGCCACATCAGCGCCAACAGTGGGCATAACTAATTGATGATCAGGATTTTGGAACACAAAACCCACAGGAGGAGAAATACCAATTTCCCCAGACTGGGGAGCTAATAAACCAGCTATTAACCTTAAAAGAGTTGACTTCCCACTGCCATTAGTCCCCAAAAGCATCCAAAATTCACCTTTAGGGACTTTGAGAGAGCAAGATTTAATTACTTGCTCCCCACTAGGCCAAAAGAAGTTCAAATTATTAACTTCAATGCCTACTACCGTCATTTTTATACCTTGGTTTATTCAGCCATAGTGAAAGCAGCAAAGCCCGGAGCTTTACCACTGCTACTAGCTGCACCATCTTTCTGCGAAATTTGGACTCCCGAAATTTCACTAGCACGGACAGCAATTTTTTTCTCAGTTTTGCCTTCGCACTTGAGTTCAACAAGATCAGGGTTGCCAGTACGCATTGCTGCCAAAATCAGCTGATAAACAGCTTCAGCATCTTCAGCAGACTTACGTTGTACTGAGATCGGGAAAGCAGTATTTCTGATGCTTAAGTCGATGGTAAACATTTAGAATTAATCACATTTCACTGACTGTAGGAATAATTCTAGCGTTATTGGTGATTGGGGATTGGTGATTGGTGATTGGTGATTGGGGATTGGGGATTGGGAATAATATTATCCATTACCCATGACCAAGATTAAAATTTATCTCCATTGACACTCCCCGACCTAAAGGTGCGGGGATTCTTGGTTCAACGAGTCCACTTAGGCTTCAAGCAACTGCCGTCCCCTTGCCTAAAGGACAGTTAAGTTTTTCCGCCATGCTCCAAAACATAACCTCAAGGGTTTTCAGCCTTTTTTCTGATGACACTGGAAAAATTAGAGAAAAGCACTTATTATGATTAGAGACCGTAAAAAATTGTAAACTAGGTTGACAATCTGGTTATACTTCTGTTTATGGAAGGTCATGTCATAGCCACCCATAAACAGATAAAATCCGTACTTATAAATTTTTGGAGATTCTTTCTCATGACCATAGCAGTTGGACGCGCCCCGTCAAGAGGGTGGTTTGACGTACTAGACGACTGGTTAAAGCGCGATCGCTTCGTATTCGTAGGTTGGTCAGGTGTTTTATTATT
>NZ_JACJPT010000111.1:0-17125 GCF_014696195.1 Sphaerospermopsis sp. FACHB-1094
AAGAGAAGATGATTTTGTACTGTTTTCCTCCCTTGTCCACTGTCCTTCCTTGTCCCCCAAGTCTTGCCCTCACGACAATGTAAAAAACCTACCCTTGTAAGGGGGCAGGGGAGAAAAAGGAGGTTAATAACCCAGTCACCAGTCACCAGTCCCCAGTCCCCAGTCCCCAGTCCCCAGTCACCAATCACCAGTCACCAATCACCAGTCACCAATCACCAATTCCCTTTGTTTTTGAGAAAGGCGAAAATTGTCAATTGATCGCTTAGAATAAAAAGGTTGTCAAGAATCACGATATCCGCTATCATGGCTGTTCCTAAGAAGAAAACATCCAAATCTAAACGAGACAAGCGCCGCGCTACCTGGAGACATAAGGCTGTTGTGGAAGCTCAAAAAGCTCTTTCTTTGGGCAAATCAATTTTGTCTGGACGTTCTAAGTTCGTCTATCCCACTGCTGAAGAAGAAGAAGAAGAGTAATCATCTCTTGCTCAGGAAAAGCACTAACCGCGCAGTTATGGGAGTGCTTTTTCTTTGCTTTGCTGATAACATCAACTACTACCCGCTAGACGCTGCGCGTTAATAGCGGATGTTTCCAGGAGGCAATATAATAGACCTCTCTAAAATAGAATGTATTAATTTGTCATAAGTTGTAGGGGCGAAGCTTATGGGCGATAATTTAACGGAAAAATCAGACATCTAAATATCCCATAAGCTTCGACCTGCCCCCATAAATAGGTTCTATAATTTCTTTTCTGGAGATGTCTAATGAAATTTTTTCAGAAACCAAGTCCAGAAGAAAGTGCAAAAGTTCCTCCTGGCCAACATTTAGCTAAAGGTTTTCCGGTTTTAACTTATGGTGCAACTCCCCAAGTCAGTATTGAGGAATGGGAGTTTCGCGTTTGGGGTTTGGTAAAACCGACTGTGTTTAAATGGTCAGATTTTCTAGCATTACCCCAATATGAATTTACAGCCGATTTTCATTGTGTCACCCATTGGACAAAACTTGATGTTAAATGGACTGGGATTAAGGTGACAGATTTTATGAGTTTGCTGGAAGTAGATCCCAAAGCTGCTCATATTATGGAACATTGCTATGGTGGTTACACCACAAATATTAGTATTCAAGATTTTGTCAGAGAAGAAAATTTCTTTGCTATTAAATTATTTGATGAACCATTACCCGCAGAACATGGTGGACCGATGCGGCTAGTTGTTCCCCATCTTTATGCTTGGAAAAGTGCAAAGTGGATCAATGGTTTAGAGTTTTTAGAACAGGAAGAATTAGGTTTTTGGGAACAAAACGGTTATCACCGTCGGGGTGAACCTTGGGAGCAAGAAAGGTATAGTAATTAGGGGTTGCTGAGAAAGTCTTTCCGTGATGGCATAGGAGTCAGGAGTCAGGAGTCAGGAGTCAGGAGGAGATTTGAAAATTTCTTTGCCATCTCTTGAAATCCCAAAAAATGCACACTTTTTCCGGTATACCCTTCAAAACCCTTGCACTAATTTCTGTGTTTATCAGCCTCTAACCTTTGATATATCAAGGTTTTAGGTTTATTCAGCAAACCCTAATTAGGGGTGACTGGTGACTGGGGATACAATTTTGGATTTTGGATTTTGGATTTTGGATTGTATTTCATGAATCCAATCTAAAATCTAAAATATAAAATCTAAAATTCTTCTGACTCCTGCTATAGTTCAGAATTTAAGAAGTTGCTTTAATATTGACAATTTGCCTTTGTAGGGAGGATATCTTAATTTTATGTCTAACCAAAAGGGATTTTTGAGAACACTTTTGTAATGGGAAAAAGTATCAAAACTAGCTTTACCATGATAACTACCAATCCCACTATTACCTACACCACCAAATGGTAAAGATGGTACAGTAAAATGAATGACTGTTTCATTCAGACAAACTGCACCAGAGGATGTTGTTTGTAAAATTTTCTGTTGTAGGTTTTTGTTTTGAGAAAATAAGTATAAAGTTAAGGGTTTTGGTTGAGAATTAATCCAAGTGATAGCTTCTTCAATGTCTGTATATTCAATTATTGGCAGGATGGGACCAAAAATTTCTTCCTGCATGATCGGATCTGTAAAGGAAACATTATTAATAATTGTGGGAGCAATATATAATTCACTTGCTTTGGTTTCTCCACCAATGATAATTTCACCATCTTGCAATAAATTTTGCAATAAATTAACCAATCTCGCAAAGTTATTTTGATTGATTATTCTAGCATAATCTGGGCTGGTTTCTGGATGCTCACCATAAAATTCTTTGAGGTATTTTTCTAAATTAACTAATAATTTATCTTTGATTTTTTTATCGACTAAGATATAATTTGGAGCAATACAAGTTTGTCCAGCATTGATAAATTTACCCCAAATAATTCTTCTAGCTGTATGTTCTAAATGAATATCAATATCAACAATACAGGGGTTTTTTCCACCTAATTCTAATGTTACGGGTGTGAGATTTTTGGCAGCAGCAGCCATGATTATTTTACCTACATGAGTGCTACCTGTAAAAAAGATATGGTCGAATTTTTCTGTGAGTAGTTTTTGACTGGTTTCTATACCTCCTTCCACTACAGCAATATATTCTTCAGGAAAATATTTAGGAATCAGTTCAGCTATGAGTTTAGAGGTATGGGTGGCAATTTCTGAAGGTTTGAGAATGGCACAATTTCCCGCTGCGATCGCACCAATTAAAGGTACAATTACTAACTGAAATGGATAATTCCAAGCACCAATAATTAACACTATTCCCAGGGGTTCTGGTTGAATTTTGGCTGAAGCTGGTAATAGTTGCCAAGGAACTCCTACTTTTTTGGGTTTAGTCCATTTTTTCAGGTTCTTGATAGCAAATTCAATTTCTTTAGTTGTTAAAATAATTTCTGAAGTAATAGCTTCTAATTCTGGTTTATGTAAATCTGCTTGTAATGCTTGAATAATTGCTGGTTCATGAGCAATAATTAATTGTTTGAGGATGACAAGTTGTTGCCGACGAAAATCAATTTCTTGAGTTTGATTTGTAGCAAAATAGGTACGTTGTTGTTTGACAAGTTCACTAATTGAATATTCGTTCATCATGGTAATTATCGGGATTATCCGAAATGTGTAAGTTGATTTTTATATCAAAATAGAAAATTATCCTATTGCTTGATACAGCAGATTTCATTGCTATGAGGTACAAATTATAATAATAAAACTTTTGTGGAGTGGGCATACTTCGACATAATTCGACTGCGCCCTTCGACACCGCCCTTCGACTCCGCACTTCGACTTCGCCCTTCGACACCGCCCTTCGACACCGCCCTTCGACACCGCCCTTCGACACCGCTCAGGACAGGCTCAGGACAGACTCAGGACAGGCTCAGGACAGGCTCAGGACAGGCTCAGGACAGGCTCAGGACAGGCTCAGTACAGGCTCAGTACAGGTCGCTCAGTACAAGCTCACTAACCGCTCAGTACAAGTCTTGCCCGCCCATAGTGTACCTCATTACACCGGAAATTGCTCTATGATTGAACCGCAAAGAACGCAAAGTACACAAAGGAAAGAGAGTTTCAGAGAGTTTTATGTGTGGCTGCGGTTATTTTGCCCGTGCGAGGAGATTTTGCTGTCATAGGATAGCTATCAAGGTAAATTCAACCTTTCTTAGATTACCTGTATTTGTACCGATAAACAATATAGATCCCTGACTTCTTTAAGAAGTCGGGGATCTGGGTATTGGGTATGAGGTTTGTCAAATTACACCAGTGTTAATGACAGCAATTTATCAATGGACAATTGATGGTTTTTGATGGTTTTTTTCTTTCTTGCTGACGGCTGAATGCTTACACTTTAATATCTCAAAATTGCCGCCACTTTTGCCCCATTTGGCATTTCTTCTGATTCAAGAGTATAAACTTTGCCACCATTTAATAGTGTATGCACAGCCGCAAAATCTAACATATCTTGATCATCTGGTTCTGGCTCGGTGTGCAAATCCACAGTCGTATTTTCAGGATCAAATTTTCCCCATTTCTGCTCATCTATAGATACTAATAAAGAATCAACTCGGTGATAAAAAGCCGCCGGAATAATTTCTTTAATATCACTAACAGCTTTTCCTGTTTCTTCACCAGCTAATTGTTCATAAAGTTCTATTGCTGCTTTTTTATTTTGTTGAAATGAAGGTGCAACAATTCGCCAAGCTTCATCATGTAATTGTTGTAAATTGAGAAGTTCTGGATTGCCATTAATGCTTTCGTCTAAGAAATAGGGATAGGTATTTGCAGCTTGGTAAATCGGGAATAAATATTCTACTCCTGCTAACACTAAGGGCGCTTTTTCATCCCTTAATTTTTCATGTAATGCTTCATCAACAGCGTAAAAAAATTGTAAAATATCATCTTCATGTTTCTCTCGATCAGGGCTACCTTGTCCATGAAATGAACCTGGATGTTGAGCAGCAGAAGTTCTTCCTCTGGGTGTACCAATTCTGTGCTGAACACCTTTTTGTAACTCGTCTTCTAGAAGAGTTTCTTCTAGACGATGTGGCATATTTTCTACTTCCACTTCTTTCAAACTATGCCCTGTACCTGCAAACAATTTTACATCTTTTTGACTCAAAGCCAAAACATAAAATTTTCCATCATTGTTAATAAAATGCAGTAATGGCTTGAGGTGAAATTGTTCATCAACTACAACTAATTCTGGAAATTCAATTGGTAAACAATAGTAGCGCAAGAAATTTTGGGAAATAAAAATTACTAATCCTTGATTTTGGTGTTCCCAAAAATCACCCCTATCTAATTCTCTAGCAGGTTGCAGAAAATCAAGAACTTCGGTATGTCTGATACCCATTGCTTCTAAATGTTCTTCTGCTGACCGCATTAAATTTTTGAAGCGAATAGGATTTTGGCGAATTTCTGCCCCTGCTTTTTGCGTAGGCATATATATAGATACAGATGGAGATTGGGGATTTTCTACTAATATTTTGAGTTCATCAATAGATAAAAATGCCATATTATTATTCATTCCACGTCAATAAGTAGGTTTTGAGAATGTATAGCAGGAGTCAGTCAGTAGGGGCAAACCCCCTGTGGTTGCCCTCTTGTAGTGGGAGTTTCATTATCATCATTATCAATTGATGTCCTAACCATCCTGTCAACGGCTATATCTTTATTTCAACCTCTGACGCATTATTTCTGCATCTTTCTTTTGATAAGAAATTATCTATTTTTTTTATTTTTTATGTCTTTCTTTTGATAGATTATTATTACCAATTATCAATTATCAATTATCAATTATCAATTATCAATTATCATTACTAGCTTTTGACTTAGGATATGCAATCCGTTTATGATGAAATTGTTGCCAAACTTCCACAAAGATTAAAGCAATCTTTGACATTTCCTCTCTAGTCAAACCAGAATCTACTAATTGCCCTTCTTGCCATTTACCACGAATAATATTATTCAACATATTTAATGCTTGTTCTGCTGTGGCATCTTTCAAACTTCGCAACGCTGCTTCACAGGAATCCGCTAACATGACAATTCCTGTTTCTCTAGATTGAGGAATTGGTCCATCATAGCAAAAATCAGCTTTATCTACTATAATGCTAGGGTTATCTTTAGCAATTTGTTGGGCTTGGTGATAAAAATAGGCGATCGCCATTGTTCCTTGATGTTCAGGAATAAAAGCTTGAATCGCAGTCGGTAAACTATGCTTTTTCGCCATCATTAAACCCTCAGTTACGTGCTTTTTAATAATTGCTGCACTTTTCCAAGGATCTTTAATTTCTGTCTCATGTTTATTTGGTCCACCCATTTGATTTTCAATAAATCCTAAAGGGTCGTGCATTTTGCCAATATCATGGTATAATGTACCAGCCCTAACCAATTCAACATTACAGCGTAGTTTTTTTGCCGCAGTTTCCGCCAAAGTGGCCACAAATAAAGTATGTTGGAAAGTTCCCGGAGTTTCCGTAGCCAGGCGCTTTAACAAAGGACGGTTAGGGTTAGCTAGTTCTGCCAAGCGGATGGGTGTAATTAAATCAAACAACTTTTCTAAATACGGACTTAAACCCAAGGCGATAATACTCCAAGCCAAACCAGATAAACCAAATAACAGCGCATCTTGCAGAACCATATACCAAGCAGAAACGAATGCAGCACCAGCCAGTAAATTCAGGATTAAATAAATACTACCTTGAGTTAAAGCAATAACAATACCTAATAATGCCAATTCTTCGCGGGATTTGAACCTTTGAGCTAAATAACTACTTAAAATTCCGCCAGAAGCACCAGCTACCAGACCAATCTTACTAATTTCTATGCTGATTGGTAATATTAGCGACAATAAGCCCACAACTGTCACTCCCAAAGCAGCGCCGTAAAAGCTTCCTAACAATAAACCAATGGCGATCCAGGTAGCATAAGGCACACCAATTGCCAAGACACTAGGAATACTCAAAGTTAGTAATAATATCAACAGGCGATCGCTGGCTCGCAAATGACTACCAATCCGCCTTTCTGCCCAAACAAAAACACCTATAGCCGCACTCACCAAACTGGCTAAACCCATCAAACCCAGCCAATTCACCTCTCGGCGATTCAAGTGATAATAATCCAGGACATCAAATGTCCATTGTGTAATCTTTTCACCTTTCTTGACAATCACTTCTCCTCGTCTCACCTTTTTGATCACAGATGGAACTTGCTCTGCGGCCAGTTGTGCCTGTTGTTGGGTTTTTTCTGCATCTGTTTGCAGATTTGGTCGTAATACAACCAACAATACTTTAGTGGCTAAGGATTCCGCTTCACCTGGTACAGAAATTTGTACTTGTAGACTCACTGCATCCTGTAAGATACTAGGGGGTAATCCTGGAGCTATGCCTTGAGCAAGTATCCTTTCTGCACTTTGTTTGATTCCCGTTTTTGCTATTTTCCAGTCGTCATCTGACAGATCCAAAAACCCAGTTTGCCCATATACTGGTTTTTTTCGTTCCGCCTCCATCTGTAACAGTTTGGCAATAGCTTGACCATATTTTTCTCTCACTTGAGATATTTGGGCAACCAGTAAAGATAGATTTTTTTCTGAGTTAGTGACACTGTAAGCTTTTAGTTCTGCTAGTGTCTGGTCAAAATTATTTTTGCTAGTTTTGCTTTCCTTAGTAGTTGCATTTGTTGATAATGTTGATCCAGGACTAGGCACAGACCGAGAAAATTGATGTCTGTCTGCTGTCCTGAACTTAGGCATTGACTTATTTTCTTTTTGATGATTTTCTAAAGCTTGTTTTAGCTGTTCCCATTCCGATTCTAAACAAGAACGAAGATATTGCTGGGTGGGAATAGGCAAGATAGAAACATCGAAAAAAGGAAAAGGTTCAGTGATATCACGAACTTCATCGCCATCTTCCAGCAGTTGGCGCAAATTTTCTTTAATTTGCTCATTTTTCTGGGTATTGATCATCAATACAGGGTGAGATTTTTCCTGTGCTGCTTTGCGTTCTGCTTCTGTTTGTTCTCGGTCTTCAATACTGGCAGAATAGGGAGCAATAAATGTTTGTGGGGCAAAAGTCCCGATTTTCATCTGGGGCTGGTTGTATAATTCATGACCTATAACACCTGTTAAAGATACCACAGCAATGAATAAAATCACCGTATAACGCTGTTGATGTACCCAGTTGAAAACAACGGCATAAATACCATGATTACGTTTCCAGGATTTTGGTGTTGATTGAGGAGCTTTTCTACCTTGTAGATGTCCACCTTCCTCACTGGTAGGTAATAAATACAGCAGTAGATTTTTGATAATAGTCCTGAAAAGTTTTTGATGACGGCTTTGATTTTGGCAACTGCTCACCGAACCAAGCCACTTTCTTTTCCGGCGTAACACTTTGTACTGTCGCCGCCATTGTCTCAATTGCTTGGCCAAGGACTGCAAAAATCGCTGCGTTTTCATTGTGAGTGATTTTTTGACACCTTTTACTTTTGATTTTTCAACGCGGGCGAATTACACGAGGTGCTGCAAAAACGGAAAGTGGAACCAATTCCCAATTTATCTTACATCCTTCTTTTGTCAACTCCTGGATATTTGGACTAATATTATACACACCTGACCAGACTGCTACAAGAGTATCAGCTAATTCTAACATCACATAACAGCTACTCATGCCCCATACTGGCTGATTAAAGGCTGATAATACAACTTGCCAATTAACAGGAATCCCCTCTATGCTGTTATATGCCCCTGATAAAGCTCCTGCCAAAGCACAACACCAAGAGTTTTGCTCTCTTAAATTGCTCTTAGCTCGCAAAACTGTCAATCGGAAATCTTCTAAGGTACTCAAAAAGCAGTAAAAGGTTAAGGCAATATTGTTACTGAATTTGTCTTGCTTACTAAATTCAGTTTGCGCTTGTGCTAATCCTGCCCCTTGCTCTAATAAAGTATTGACTTTTAATAAATTTTGTGGTACTAGTGTTTTGCTTTCTCCCAAAAAATCCATCGTTTCGGGAATGAGCGTGGAAGGATCAAGTTTTTCTGTCAGAGATTTAGCGATCGCATATCCTAAAACTAAAGCTGCATCTCTCACTACTGGGTTAGCATCCCAAATTTGTAATAATTGCAGCAGGTTATATTTAAGTTTAACAGTATCTTCGTGAAAAAAAATTGCTACTGGCAAGGTGGCTAAAATTATTTTTCCCCAAGCATAATCAGTATTTCCTACATCCAAGGATGCTTGTTTGTAACACTTTAACCAGTCTTCTGCATCTAATTTACCTAATTTAATTAAACTTTTACTACCCAGAACCGCAATTTCCCCTAAATCACTAACATTCTGAGTAGCTAAAATTTCTCCTAACAATGCTCCCAGGAAAATACCTCTAACCCGATTTACGAGAGAATAACGCATAATTGGTGACTGGTGACTGGTGATTGGTGATTGGGAAGATAAAAACAGAAATTCCGCTGCTGACTCCTGTTAATTTTTCAGTCTTAAATGATTCACCAATGCCTGTAAACCCAACAAATAACTTTGGACACCAAAGCCACTAATTTGGCCTATTACCACTGGGGCAATATAAGAATGATGACGAAAATCCTCTCGGCGGTAAATGTTGCTTAGATGTACCTCTACTGTGGGTAAATTTACAGCAGCGATCGCATCTCGTAAAGCTACACTGGTATGGGTATATGCCCCGGCATTAATTATAATTCCCTCGTGTTGTCCTAATGCCCCGTGAATTGTATCTATCAAAACACCTTCATGATTTGACTGCAAAGGCGTAACTTTCGCCGTTAATTTCTGGGCTTCTGCTGCTAATAGGCGGTTAATTTCCTCTAGGGTGAGAGAACCGTAAATACCCGGTTCTCGCTGTCCCAACAAATTGAGGTTAGGTCCATGCAGCACTAAAATACTTAAAGGCAGCAAAGTTCACTCCAATATCTTCAGGTCATTAGCGACGACGGGAGCGTTCATTCACAGGAATCGGAATTAGTTCCGGTTCGGGTTCAGCTTCGGGACCTAGTAACGCTTCAACTAGCTTCCGCGCTAATTCTTTCAGCTTTTCCAGTACCTTGTCTATATAGTCCATTTAACTGAACGCTCCTGAGATACTACCTCAAATTTAACTAACAGGATCATAGAAACTGGCTATTTGTAGCTTTTTTCGTTTCTTATCAAGTTGATAGATTCCTGTGTTTCCAGACTTAAACCAAGTGAAAATTTGGTTTTGTGTCCTTCCTTACTTATTAGATTATCACAATGATCAGGGAATGGGTAAGAGGTAAAATTTCGTAATTTCCCATCCCTTTAGTCTCTAATTTGATGCTTGTTTTTTCTTGCTGCTACTGGTAGATGATTTAGTAGTAGATGATTTAGTTTTAGCAGTAGTTGTTTTACTGGTTTTGCGTGTAGATTTAGTAGATGCTTTAGCTTGCAACAATTCTAATGCTTCTGACAGGGTAATATTTTCTACTGTCTTACCTTCCGGTAGACCTACATTAGTTTTGCCGTGCTTAATATAATGACCATAGGGACCTTCGTAAATATTTACAGGTGCATCATCATCGGGATGTGTACCCAATTCTCTTAAAGCGGCTTTAGATTTACTGCTGCTAGAACTGCGCCCCTTTTTTGGTTCTGCGAATAACTCTAATGCACGTTCCAGGGAAATTGTCAATACATCATCAGTTGCTTTTAAAGAACGGTAATCTTTACCTTCTTTACCCTGATCATGAACTACATAAGGTCCAAATCTTCCTAAACTAGCTTTAATTTTTGCCCCTGTTTGTGGATGTTCGCCCAAGAGTCGGGGGAGTGCCAACAAACCCACAGCCATCTCTAAAGTCAGATTTTCTGGTGTGACTCCTTTGGGAAGGGAAGCTTGTTTAGGTTTGGGGTTTTCCTCGGTTTTGTCACCCAACTGTACATAAGGTCCATAAGTGCCAATCTTCACATAAATTGGTTCACCTGTTTCGGGATGTCGTCCCACTTGATCAGGTCCTACTGTTTTTTGTCTGAGCAGGACTTCTACCTGTTTGGGATCTAAATCAGCGGGTGTGAGGTCTTTAGGAATGGAAGCTGTCACCACTCCATCACCATTATCTACTTCAATGTAAGGACCAAATTTACCAATGCGGACTTTAGCATTTAAGTTTTCTAATTCTACTGTTTTGGCTTTAGTGGGATCAATTTGATTTTCCTGTTCTTTCACCAAGGTTTCTAAACCTTGTTCTCCGAGATAAAATTTCTGGAGATAGGGTAGCCATTGAGCTTCACCTGTAGCAATATCATCCAGGGTTTGCTCCATTTTCGAGGTGAAGCTGGGGTCAACAATATCGGGGAAATGTTTTTCTAGTAAGTCGGTGACAGCAAAGGCGGTAAAAGTAGGAATTAAAGCATTATTCACCAACTGAGCATAACCTTTGTCGATGATTGTACCAATAATGCTGGCGTAGGTACTAGGACGACCAATACCTTCACTTTCTAAGGTTTTCACCAAACTTGCTTCAGTATATCTAGCGGGGGGTTGGGTTTCATGTCCTATTGCTTCTAGTTCTGCACAGGTAGGATGATCGCCAACTTTCAGGGCTGGTAAAATTACCTCTTGGTCTTCTAATGCTGCTTCTGGATCATCGGACCCTTCGACGTAGGCGCGAAGATAACCAGGAAAATCTATCCGCTTACCAGAGGAACGAAAACCCGCATCTTCAACTTGCAATTGTACAGTAATTTGAGTTTGGCGAGAATCAGCCATTTGTGAAGCAACGGTACGCTTCCAAATTAAATCATAAACTGCAAATTCTCGTCCGCTTAAACCAGTTTCTTGGGGAGTGCGGAAAGTGCTACCAGCAGGGCGGATGGCTTCGTGTGCTTCTTGTGCGCCTTTGGATTTGGTAGTGTATTGTCGGGGTTGGGGGCTGAGATATTCTTTACCGTACTTTTGTTCTACACAACTGCGAGCAGCGGCGATCGCCTGATCTGACAAATGCACCGAATCAGTCCGCATATAGGTAATATACCCTTGCTCGTACAAATTTTGAGCAATTCGCATTGTATCCCGTGCGGAAAGACGCAGTTTACGGTTAGATTCTTGTTGCAGCGTCGAAGTGGTAAAGGGTGGTGCGGGTTTACGAGTGACTGGACGTTCTTCCATATCGGCCACAGTCCAGGTTTTGTCCTGCAAACGCTCCTGAAGTGCTAAAGCTTGTTCCTCATTTAATAGCACCACATTGCGTCCAGCAGCTATTTGTCCGGTTGCAGGGTCAAAATCGCTACCTGTGGCAATTTTCGTGCCTCCCAGGGTAATTAATTGGGCGCTAAATGATGTTTTTTCATGTAAGAGACTGGCTTTTAAATCCCAATATGTACCTTCATGAAAAGCTCGGCGTTGACGTTCCTTATTTACCAACAACCGCACAGCCACAGACTGCACTCGACCCGCAGAAAGTCCCCAGGCGATTTTTTTCCACAGCAAAGGTGATAGGGTATATCCGACCAGTCGATCTAAAATGCGTCTGGTTTCTTGGGCGCGAACTACTTGTTCATCAATTTCGCGGCATTGTTTTAAAGCTTTTTTAATCGCGTCCTGGGTAATTTCATGAAACACCATGCGCTTTGTCGGCACTTTGGGTTTCAGCAATTGGTATAAGTGCCAACTGATGCTTTCGCCTTCCCGGTCTTCGTCAGTTGCCAATATTAATTCATCGGCATTTTTTAGGGCATCTTTTAATTGGGTGACAACTTTCTTTTTATCTTTGGGGACAACATACACCGGTTCAAAGTCGGCTTCTATATTTACCCCAAGCTGCGCCCATTTTTCCCCTTTGACAGCAGCAGGAATTTCACTAGCTGACTGGGGTAGGTCACGGACGTGACCCATTGAAGCTTCTACCTGATAGTCTTTTGGCAGGTAGTTGCGAATGGTGCGAGCTTTGGTTGGAGATTCGACGATGACGAGAGTTGACATGGAAATTTCAAAAAAAAAGAATAGCTGTGAAGCTAAACAGTCAAGTTGAGATAATTTTGGCGAGATGTCAAGATCAAATATCACGCCTAAGCAGTGATTTCATCCTGACACAAATTGCCCCAAAAGGGGAAAATTGCTCTCAACTTCAGGTGCAGTGCTGCTTTGGAGATTTAAACAAGCAACTGCCAAAAATCAATTACCTGGTATTTCCATCTTTAACTTATCTGAGGCATAATTGGCGAATCAGTACCATCAATTCACCCCAGTCTGTTACAAACTTTATTGATTATCATAAGTGCTTGTGATATTTACCATATTTCATCATAAATAACCATAATAGCCAGATTAAGCCTTGCCTATCTGGCAAATATGTTAGCATAGGGGAGAATTAGAGAAATAAATTCGACGATACGGTGCTTGTGGTTAGCAATAATTTCAAGTTCAAGCGGCTCGACGGATAGACATCTCTGCATCAATGGATTCTGGAGAGTTTCATGTCAATCTACGTAGGGAACCTATCCTACAAGGTCACACAAGAAGACCTAAGTAAAGTATTTGCTGACTACGGTACTGTTAAACGAGTTCAGTTACCCACAGATCGGGAAACTGGCCGTGTACGAGGCTTTGGTTTTGTAGAAATGGAAACCGCTGCTGAGGAAGAAGCAGCTATTCAAGCTTTAGACGGTGCTGAATGGATGGGGCGTGTAATGAAAGTTAATAAGGCTCGACCAAAAGAGCAGAAAGGTGGTCGTAGTGGTGGTAATTGGGGCAAAAATAGCGGTGGCTACTCACAAAGCTATTAACAGCTAACTGTTAACTGTTAACTGTTAACTGTTAACTGTTAACTGTTATATATTTATCACAATTTTGGCAGTTCAGTAGATTACTGGACTGTTTGTTTTTATTGGTTAGGACTGACATTTTTTTCTTTTTTTACCGGGTAAGGGGAGAGGTTTTAAACCTGGAATAAAACAATTGTCAATTGTCAATTGTCAATTATCAATTGATAAATGCAATTTTGGTGAAGAACTATAGATAGAATGAACTCAGTTAGCCTTAATCTCTAATCACCAAAACCTATACATCTCATGGATTTTGCTAATATTGCATCCCAGTTGAATGCGGGAACTATTTTACCAGAGGGAATTGTGATTCTCACCCTCTTGGGGGTTTTGATTGTGGATTTGATTTTGGGGCGCACATCTTCTCGCTGGATCGGATATCTGGCGATCGCTGGTTTATTCGCCGCGATTGTCGCCCTATACTTTCAATGGGATTCTACCAATCCTATCGGTTTTACTGGTGGCTTTAACGCTGATGATTTGAGTATTGTCTTTCGCGGTATCATTGCTCTATCTGCCGCTGTCACCGTCTTGATGTCTATTCGCTATGTAGAGCAAAGTGGTACTGCTCTAGCCGAATTTATCGCTATTTTATTAACAGCTACCTTGGGAGGAATGTTTGTCTCCGGTGCTAGTGAGTTGGTGATGATTTTCATCTCCCTAGAAACCCTGAGTATTTCCTCTTATTTGTTAACAGGTTATACCAAGCGTGACCCCCGTTCTAATGAAGCGGCGCTGAAATACCTGTTAATTGGAGCTTCCAGCACAGCCGTATTTTTATACGGTGTATCATTGTTGTATGGTTTATCCGGTGGACAAACGGAACTGAGTGCGATCGCTAACGGTATCGCTACAGCAAATGTAGGTCAATCTCTAGGTTTAGTCATTGCTCTTGTTTTCGTTATTGCTGGTGTGGGTTTTAAAATCTCCGCTGCACCCTTCCACCAGTGGACACCAGACGTTTATGAAGGCGCTCCCACCCCAGTAATCGCTTTTCTATCCGTCGGTTCTAAAGCAGCCGGTTTTGCTTTAGCTATCCGCTTGTTAACCGTAGTTTTCCCCGTCGTTGCAGACGAGTGGAGATTTGTTTTCACCGCCCTGGCAGTCTTGAGTATGATTTTGGGTAACGTGGTTGCCCTGGCTCAAACCAGCATGAAACGGATGTTAGCTTATTCATCCATTGCCCAAGCTGGCTTTGTGATGATTGGCTTAATCGCTGGTACAGATGCAGGTTATTCCAGCATGATTTTTTACTTGCTAGTTTACCTGTTTATGAACCTGTGCGGTTTTATCTGCGTTATTCTCTTCTCCCTGCGGACAGGTACAGATCAAATTGCTGAATACTCTGGTTTGTATCAAAAAGACCCACTGCTTACACTAGGTTTAAGTATCTCTCTCTTATCCTTGGGTGGTATTCCCCCATTAGCAGGGTTTTTTGGGAAGATTTACCTATTTTGGGCAGGTTGGCAAGCTGGCCTTTATTGGTTAGTATTGCTAGGTTTAGTGACTAGCGTTGTTTCCATTTATTACTACATTCGTGTAGTGAAAATGATGGTAGTCAAAGAACCACAAGAAATGTCCGACGTAGTGAAGAATTATCCTCAAGTACGTTGGAACTTACCTGGTTTTAGACCTTTACAAGTTGGGTTGATAGTAACTTTAATTGCTACAACTATATCCGGTATTTTGTCAAATCCTTTGTTTACTTTAGCTAATAATTCTGTTGCGAATACTCCGATTTTGCAAGCAGCAAAAGTTGCGAGTACACAAGCAAGCGTAATTGTTACTGAGGCAGCAGAGAAATTGTAGTTTGATTAATGGGTGATGGGTGATTAACTCATTGCCCATTTTTTTAAGGAGTTCAGAAGTTCAGAATTATGATTGTTTAATTTTCTGACAAAAAAAATTATAAAAATTAACTCGTATAAAATCTTCCTTGTCTACAATACCTCCTTGTCTTCGGTGGTCCTGCCTCAACAGATAATATTAAAAACCTACCCCTGTGAGGTGATCCCCTACCCCCTGCCTCTTACCAAAAATCCCCTTAGCCGCATAATGCCAAGGGGATAAATTTTTTCAATAAAATAAATAAACTATTGACAAAAAATATCATACCATCGGATACAGTTGACCAAGGCAAAAATTATGCTATGATCAGCGACGATAATGCAGATAAGTAACTAAAAACCCTCTAGGGTGGTTTAGTAATATCCGTGCTGCCGCTCTGGTTCTGGTTGCACCATTGCAAAGTTTGAGCCATCGTATAAGTAACGGTTTGCTTCTTCCTCTAAACGGTGGATCAGATAGGGTTCTATAGCGTTACTTTGTCGCAGTGCGGCTAAAAATCCATCCAAATACATCCGCATATCATCCATACGATAGCCGCGATTCCATAACTCGACGAAGGCGTCAGTCAGTTTTTGGTAATAGCGAATGGTTTGTGTGTCTTGGAGCATAACTGCCGTGTTAATCTCTAAAAAATGAGAATTGTATATGATTCACGCTTGAAAGAGAAGTATGACTTCCTTCTTTAGTATTAACCCAAAGTTAATATTTAGACGTTGGGTCAGACCCCCCAAAGCTGTAAGCATGAACAAATCCTATTTACAAAATTTGATTGTAGGATTGTTATCTAAAACTGTCCTTGTAACTTAGCCTCTCACTCAATAGATAGATTTTTCAGGTTTGTTTTTCCAGTTTACTATACTTTTTAAGTTGGATGGTCAAGCAAAGGAAATTTTGGTTAATTCTCAGACATAAGCACAAACAGGATCTTTATAACCACGTCCAAAATTAAATTTATCTAAATTTCTTGTAAGGTTTTCTTTGAGCAAATGTAAAGATAATATCAACTGAAGTAACAAAAACTACAAAACCTTGAGCCTGAGATTGTTAATTTGAAAATCATCGACGCTAAGGGGTCTTGCAACTGTGGGATCGGTTTGTATTGAAATTGTTGAGGGGAATCCCCATCTGAGGTCGTTGCTGGGTTGGCACTTGCAACAACTGGAATACAGAGTACATCAAGCCGCCAGTATTTATCAAGCAAGGGAAGTGTTTTTAAGTCATCAGCCAACCCTGGTTATTCTCGATGCGGACTTATCAGATGGTGACGGTATCGAATTTTGCCATTGGTTAAATCGTCAGGATCAGCCTTTAATTCTCATGTTATCTGCTCGCAATAATGAAGCGGATATTGTCGCCGGTTTAAAAGCGGGAGCAGATGATTATTTAAGCAAACCTTTTGGAATGCAGGAATTTTTGGCGCGGGTAGAAGCACTAATTCGCCGTAAACGCATACCAACTGCACCAGCTTATTTGGATTATGGCAGTTTACAAATTGATTTAGTACAGCGCCGAGTCCGTTTTCAAGGGGAGTTTATTGATTTAACACCCCAGGAATTTAGTTTACTTTATGTTTTAGCCCAGGCGGGTGGAGTACCTTTGAGTAGGTCAGAGTTACTGCGTCGTGCTTGGCCAGATGCTATTGATAATCCCCGGACTATTGATACTCACGTTTTATCATTGCGGAAAAAGGTGGAACTTGATCCGCGTCAACCCAGTTTAATCCAAACCATTCGTAATGTTGGCTACAGATTTAACATGGAAATTTTAAATGCTACTGTTCCACCTGCACAACCTAAGTTAACGAAAGAGAGATTTACCAATCCGCGTTCTACCCTTGCAACTCAAAGCACTTGATGGGGACTGGTGACTGGGGACTGGGGACTGGGGACTGGGGACTGGTGACTGGGGACTGGGGACTGGTGACTGGGGACTGGGGACTGGGGACTGGGGACTGGGGACTGGGGACTGGGGACTGG
>NZ_JACJPT010000112.1:0-17040 GCF_014696195.1 Sphaerospermopsis sp. FACHB-1094
TTAATGCTATTATATCATCAGGATTAATATTTAAAGACCTCTCAAAAATATCACAAGCCTTTTCATAATTTCCCGACTCAGCTAAGGCTTTACCATAGCTATTTAATGCTATTATATTATCAGGATTAATTTTTAAAGACCTCTCAAAAATATCACAAGCTTTTTCATAATTTCCCGACTCAGCTAAGGCTTTACCATAGCTATTTAATGCTATTATATCATCAGGATTAATATTTAAAGACCTCTCAAAAATATCACAAGCTTTTTCATAATTTCCCGACTCAGCTAAGGCTTTACCATAGCTAGTTAATGCTATTATATCATCAGGATTAATTTTTAAAGACCTCTCAAAAATATCACAAGCTTTTTCATAATTTCCCGACTCAGCTAAGGCTTTACCATAGCTAGTTAATGCTATTATATCATCAGGATTAATTTTTAAAGACCTCTCAAAAATATCACAAGCTTTTTCATAATTTCCCGACTCAGCTAAGGCTTTACCATAGCTAGTTAATGCTATTATATCATCAGGATTAATTTTTAAAGACCTCTCAAAAATATCACAAGCTTTTTCATAATTTCCCGACTCAGCTAAGGCTTTACCATAGCTATTTAAAGTTATTATGTTATTAGTTTCAAGTTGTAAAGATTGCTCAAAAAGTACAAAAGCTTTTTCGTAACATTTTAATTTCAATAAAACTTTACTATATGTACTTAATACCTTTAAATTATTTGGTTCAATTTGTAAAGCCTTGTCAAGAATATTTAATGCTTTATCATAATTAGCAACCTGAAATAAAGCACTTCCATAATTTCTCAGAATACTAACATGATTTGGTTCAATTTGTAGAGCTTTTTCAAAAATGGTTAATGCTTCTTTTATTTTATTTAGTTTTCCTAGAGATTGTCCATGAATTTTCAAAGCCTCAATATTATCTGGTTCAATTTCTAAAACTTGTTGAATAATGGCAATAGCTTGTTTACTGTCTCGATTCTTCAGTAAATCGTCAGCTTTGTTAATTAAAGATTGGATATCATGATTATTAATCATAGTTGATTTTTTAAATTTAAAGGAATCCAGGGAATAAATTCCCTGTCTCAAAGCCAAAGTCGGTTAAAACCGACTAGAATCTAGTTTAATTTACTGAGGGAATGTTTGACAATTATATCCTGTAAATACTGATTCTGACATACTTATGCAATCCATGAGCTAGGTAATAAATTCCCTGTCTTAAAGCTAAAGTCGGTTAAAACCGACTAGAATCTAGTGTAATTTACTATTTAACAATCACATCCTGAAAATCTTAAAATCCTGTACTTCGACTTACTTCGACATAGTTCGACTGCGCCCTTCGACACCGCTCAGTACAAGCTCACTAACCGCTCAGTAACCAGATATCCTGATTCAGACAAAAAAATTTTGACTTTTGACTTTTGACTTTTGACTTCCCGAAGGGTGTCCTGATTCAGACAAAAAAATTTTGACTTTTGACTTTTGACTTTTGACTTCCCGAAGGGTGTCCTGATTCAGACAAAAAAATTTTGACTTTTGACTTTTGACTTTTGACTTCCCGAAGGGTGTCCTGATTCAGACAAAAAAATTTTGACTTTTGACTTTTGACTTTTGACTTCCCGAAGGGTGTCCTGATTCAGACAAAAAAATTTTGACTTTTGACTTTTGACTTTTGACTTCCCGAAGGGTGTCCTGATTCAGACAATAACATTAACAGGGGCAAGAATGACAGAAACAACCGCCAATTATGATCAAACATGGAAAGAAGCAATCACCCAATATTTTGAATCATTTATGCAATTCTTTTACCCAAACCTCCACAAAAAAATAGATTGGAGTAAAACCCCCATCTCCCTAGATAAAGAACTAGAACAAATTACCGCATCTAGTCAAACTAAAAAACGTTATGCGGATAAATTGTTTCAAGTGTGGTTATTAAACAATGAAATCATCTGGATTTTGATCCACATAGAGGTACAAAGTCAATATGACAAAGAATTTACCCAAAGAATGTACATCTATAACTATCGTTCCTTTGATTTATTTCATAAACCAGTTATTAGTTTAGCAATTTTAGGGGATGAAGACGCAAAATGGCGACCGAATAGTTATGAATATGGCATAGATGATAGTTTCGTAAAAATGCAATTTAGTATTGTGAAGCTATTAGACTATCAATGGGAAGAACTAACCACCAGTAACAATTTGTTTGCTATAATAGTCATGGCACATCTGAAAACCAAAGCCACGACTAAAGACTTCACGCAACGAGAACAATGGAAATGGAACATAGTCAGACCATTATATCAAAAGGGTTTAACTAGATTTGATATTATCAATTTAGTTAAATTCATTGATAAAATGATGACCTTACCACCACCATTACAAACTACATTCAACCAGAAATTAGAACAACATGAAAAGGAGTTAAATATGCCTTTCCTAAGCACTATTGAAGAAATGGCAGAAGAACGAGGTGAAGCCAAAGGTGAAATCAAAGGTGCTAGAAAAAACTGCCAAAACAATATTATCAAAATTCTGTCCAATAGATTTAATAATGTTCCCGAATTGATGAGCGATTCTCTCAAGAAAATTGAGGATATGACTATTCTGGAAAATCTCCTGTTAGCAAGTATTAGTGTTAATTCTTTGGAGGAATTTCAAAAGTTAATTGATGCAGAATTGCAGCAAAATCAATGATATAATATCCCTGATTACTTCTATTATGAGGAAATCAGGGATTTATCAAATTCCTCATCCTGTAAATCCTAAAATCCTGTACTTCGACTTACTTCGACATAGTTCGACTGCGCCCTTCGACACCGCCCTTCGACACCGCCCTTCGACACCGCCCTTCGACTTCGCTCAGGACAGGCTCAGGACAGGCTCAGGACAGGCTCAGTACAAGCTCACTAACCGTAGTTCGACTCCGCTCACTAACCGCTCAGTAACCAGAAATCCTGATTCAGACAATTATGATTGTTCTGAATTATCATCTTCATCAGTCTTCTTAATTCCCTCTTGGAAATTTCTCAAACTCTTTCCCAATACTCCCCCCAACTCAGGAATTTTCTTGGGTCCAAAAATCAAAATTGCAACTATGGCAATAATTACTACTTCCGGCCATCCTAATCCAAACATAGAATTTTCCTCTTGAGTCACTTTAGGTTAACTATACAATTTATTCTATTCACGGTGAATAACGGGTGGGTGCAACTCATGGAGATAAATGAAAATCTCTAAAACTGCTTTCCCTATTTCTTTAATTTCATTTTCTGCAAACTTTCTCCCAGTTTGTAAGTATTGCTCTAGGGTTTAGTATGTTAGTTAAAAACCGAAAAACCAAAAAACAACCCACCCCGGAGTCGGAATGGGTTAATTTTATTTAAAACGAATTAAGAATTTAGGGTAGACTTAGTAGCGATTGCGACCACCGCCGCCACCACCGTAACCACCACGACCACCACCACCACCGTAACCACCACCACGGTCTTCTTTAGGTCTAGCTTTATTTACTTTTAAGCCACGACCCATCCACTCAGCACCATCAAGTGCTTCAATAGCTGCTGTTTCTTCCGCTTCTGAACCCATTTCTACGAAAGCAAAGCCACGTAAACGGCCTGTTTCCCGGTCAGTGGGGATTTGTACACGCTTTACAGTACCATATTCTGCAAATACAGATGTCAAAGCATCCTGTGTAACTTCATAAGAAAGATTGCCTACGTAAACTGACATATTATGTCTCCAAAATCACGAGTTTGTAGAGATTTAGATTTCGGAGAGCAGTCTGTAAATACCACAAGTAAAAAGCCTGTCAATACTAACAACAAAACGCTAATCGCCGAATTAACTCTCTCCACTATTATTACACATAAATCAAGTTTTTGGAGTAAGACTTTACAAAAATTTCATAAATTTTATCAAAACCTTTGTCAGCCGTTTAAGTTTGGGTAGAGGCTAGTAATTCAAGCTGATAACTGATGGTTATCAAGAAAATCCTGACTACAATCCTTGACATCACCAAGCCTACAACAAATCAATTAGTTTAAACTCGCTTTTCCAAGTATTGCCCAATCATCAACTGCTCACCAGCACGGGAAACAATACTTTGTCGGGTGCGATATTTATCACCGATGAGTTTAATTTCTTCCTCAAATACAGAATTATTGTACTCAGTTCGCAAACACAGAGTTTTCAGACTGGGGAAATAATATTGTGCTGTGACTGGTTTAGTAGTGGCAAAACCGCGATCGCGATACAAAATATTTCCCCAAGCACCAAACACAGTCACACCACTAGCTTCTTTTTTAGCGTTGTGTAAATCTGTACTTTCCCAAGTAACTTTTGCACCACAAGTTAAGCTTTCTAAATCCTGCAAATCATGTAACTGAGCCAGCTTTTGCAATTCATCATCCCCTTGTTGCAAAAAATGAATGGTAATAATACTTACCATTTCCTTGGTTTCTCCTTGGGGTAAAGTGTAATAGCGTCTTTCAGAGCGCCATTCACCTACAGAAGCTTGGAAAAACTCAGCAATTTGCTGTTCATCAGCAGTTAGGGCAATTTTCAGCAGTAATGTCACTTGTTACTTTCCTCACCTAAAAGTCAATGTGTTGCTTTGGTGGTTGCACCTGCAATATTCTATCTGGGATATAAAAGCAAGCTTTGTTTAATATTCTTAATATATACACAAAAACCTGAAAAATACCAGTTCGTTTGGCACATTTTTCATAAATGGCTGGGTAATGAAAAACTCCCAGGAATAAATCATGACTAATTTCCTATTACTTATTGGTGGCAAAATCTTTATACTAACTTTATAATTTTTAGGATTGTCAGCAATTCTATACATCAATATCCATAGGATATGGTGAAAATTCTGTCAGTTTTATTGAGGAAAAAAAGTTATTTGGAATACATAAATAAATAGCTGAATTTTGATTGCTATTTTTGATTATTCATACCTATTCCAAAGTATTGGCTAATAAATGGCTGTAAGAGTGCAAATACTGCCCAAGTGGAGAAAAATTCATGGTTTTGGACCCAAATAAGTCACAAAAACAGGTGAAAACATCAACTCCTATAGTTGTCAGCCCAGTGATCAATAAGCTGATGAATAAGCATAATTTATTCATATTCTGTCTGCTGTTACTGGGATTACTAACAACCAGTTGTGGTTCATTACCAAAAGAATCAGCAGAAGCCCAATCGAAGCGGACTGGTGGTGGAGAACGAGCAAATAGAGAAACATCTGTAGATATAGCGATCGCCCGCACACAAGAACTACGTCCCCCAGCGGACTATATTGGTAACACCACCCCATATCGGACAGTATCAGTGCGATCGCAAGTAGAAGGAAGACTGATATCCTTAAATATGGATGTTGGTGATACAGTCAAACAAGGGCAAATCATCGGCCAGTTAGATGATGTTCTATTGATCACAGCATTACAGCAAGCAGAAGCAGAACTAGCAACCAGCCAATCAGAAGTAGCCAGGGCAATGACCCAAGTAAGTAACGCTCAAACGGAAGTAGAAAAAGCAAAGTTAGAACTCATCCAAGCCCAATCAGACTCCCAAAGACAGCAACAATTATTCAAAGAAGGAGCAATTTCCGAACAAGCAGCCCAACAAGCTCGCACCAAAGCCCAAACAACCCAAAAAGCCCTACAAGCCACTATTGAAAGAGTCCGTACAGAAAAACAAGCCGTAGCAGCTGCCCAAGGTAGAGTATTTGCCCAACAAGCAGTAGTCAAAGCCGCCAAAGAACGCCGTTCCTACTCCCGTTTAATCTCCCCCATCACGGGCGTAGTTACAGAAAAAGTCACAGAACCCGGTAATCTCCTACAACCAGGAAGCGAAGTCTTAAAAATTGCTGACTTGAGTCGAATTAAAGTAGTAGTTCAAGTTTCTGAATTAGAACTAGCAAAAATTCAAGTAGGGCAATCTGTACAAGTGCGTTTAGATGCCTTCCCCGATCAAAACATCATTGGTAGAGTAGCGCGTATTTCTCCATCTGCTGATCCTACAGCCCGTTTAGTACCCATAGAAGTAGTCATTCCCAACAGTGGCGGGAAAATAGGTAGCGGACTACTAACAAGAGTGAATTTTACAACCCAGACACCACAGCGAGTAGTAGTATCACAAACAGCAATTAATAGCAAAGACAAAGAAACATCAGCAGAAATGAACAACGGCACAATTTTTGTTGTTCAAGAAACTGACGGTAAAACCAAGGTAAAAGAAAAATCGGTAACATTGGGTAAAAAAGTTGATGGTAACGTCGAAATTCTTTCAGGGTTACAACCAGGAGAAAGTTATATTGTTCGCAGTAGTAAGCCATTAAAAGATGGTGAAGTTGTCAAATTATCAATTTTGTCAGAAAAAGATTTAAACAAACCGCAAAGAAAGAACTTGTAAATTTTTTTAGCAGTTTCAACTCTGTCACCTGTCACCTGTCACCTGTCACCTGTCACCTGTCACCTGCTATAAAGATGCAAATCACAAACAACAAAGGCTTTAGTATCAGCGCCATTTCTATCCGTCAGCATATTGGTACATTGATGCTGACCTTAGCAGTAATTGTCATTGGTTTATTTTTCATTATTCGTTTACCTGTAGATTTACTGCCATCTATTACCTATCCTCGTATTGGTGTGATAATAGAAGCACCGGGAATTTCTCCAGAAGTAGCAGTTGATGAAATTACAAAACCACTAGAAGAAGCTTTTTCAGCCACAGAAGGAGTAATTCAAGTTTTTTCCCAGACTCGTGAAGGTCAAGTCAGTTTAAATTTATATTTTCAACCAGGGGGAAATATTGATCAAGCACTAAATGATGCTACCGCTACTTTTAACCGAGCGAGAAATAGATTACCAGACACCATAGAAGAACCACGAATCTTTAAATTCGACCCTTCCCAACTACCTGTTTATGAATTTGCGCTCACTTCACCTACACTGAAAAATGTTGATTTGCGCGTTTTTGCCGAAGAAGAATTAGCCCGTGAATTAGGTGTAGTACCAGGAGTTGCAGTTGTAGATGTATCAGGAGGAGTGCAAGAAGAAGTTAGAGTAAATATAGATTTAGATCGTCTCCAAGCTATTGGTGTCGGTTTGACTGATGTGTTAAACGAACTGCAAAATCGTAATCAAGATATATCTGGGGGAAGAATTTTAGGAGCCAATTCTGAACCGTTAACCCGGACAGTGGGACGCTTCAAAAATGCAGAAGAAATTAATAATATTTCCTTTGAAGTATCTGCACCTAATTCAAATATCAAAAATCGTGTTTATTTGCGCGACTTTGCCCAAGTTATTGACGGATCAGAAAAACAAAGATTGTACGTTTTACTCAATGGTCAAGAAGCAGTAAAAGTCAGCATTCAAAAACAAGCAGATGCTAATACTGTCAACGTTGTTGATGGAGTTAAAAAAAGATTACAAGAACTGAAAGAAGCGGGTGTTATTCCTGCGGAAGCAACTTTCACAGGAACTTTAGATGAGTCAATATTTATTCGTAATTCCTTAGCTAATGTGACTTCTTCTGGTTTAATTGGTTCAGGTTTAGCAGCGATCGCTGTATTACTGTTTCTTGGTTCTTTACGGCAAACATTCATTATTGTTCTATCTATACCTTTAGCCACATTAGCAGCTATTATTATGATGGGAATGTTCGGCTTATCCCTGAATATTTTTAGCTTAGGTGGTTTAGCATTAGGAGTGGGAATTGTGGTTGATAATTCCATCGTCATGTTAGAAAATATTGCCGCAGGAATTAATCAAACTAAACTACAAAATCACACATCAGAATTATCAACATCAGCAATTATTCAACAAGCAGAAAAAAGTAGTCGAGAAGTTGAATCAGCTTTACTTGCTTCTACCAGTACAAACTTAGTTGCAGTATTACCATTTTTGCTGATAGGGGGTTTTATATCATTACTATTTAATGAATTAATTCTCACGATTAGTTTTGCAGTAGCAGCTTCAATTTTAATTGCTGTTACTGTTGTTCCCATGTTGACATCACGATTATTAGCTTTACCCTTTTCTAGTTCTTTAAATAATTTTTGGTTTTTCCGGGAATTTAATCGTCGTTTTGATGGAGCAACAAGATTATATAGCAGTTTCCTATCTGGAATATTGCGTTGGCGGTTATTAACAATTGCGATCGCTATCATTTTCTTTGGTGCTGGTAGTGTGTGGATGTCTCCCCAAATTCCCCAAGAAATTCTTCCTCAAATAAACACCGGACAAGCTAGTTTATTTGCTCAATTTCCACCCGGTACACCATTAGAAACTAACCAAAAAGTTATGCAAGTTGTAGATGACATTTTGCGTCAGCAACCAGAAACAGAATATGTCTTTTCTACAGTTGGTGGTTTTCTGTTTGGTGGTAATAGTAATCCTAATCCTTTGCGAAGTTCTAGTACCATTACCCTCAAACCAAACTCAGATATAGAGACTTATATTGAGCGTGTAACTAAAGAATTTAGCAAACTGAATTTAGTAGATATTCGACTGCGTTTAGCACCTGGAAGAGTGCGGGGTTTATTTCTTAATAACTCTCCTATTCGTGGTGCTGATGTTGATATAATTTTGCAGGGAAATGATACCAATACTTTAGAAAAAGCAGGACGAGAACTACTAGCAACTTTAGACGAGAAAATTACTTCAGTCAGATTCCGTCCAGATACAGATCCACGTCAACCTGAAATTCAGATTGTACCTGACTGGGAACGAGTGGCCAATGTGGGTTTAAATACTCAAGATATTGGCGAAACAATTAAAACCGCAATTACAGGTACTGTACCCACCCAATTACAACGCAATAACCGCTTGGTAGATGTGCGAGTAGAATTAAATGAAGAAGCGGTAAAAACAACTTCTCAGCTAGAAAGATTACCCTTATTTGTAGAAGGTAATCAACAAATTAGATTGAGTGATGTAGCGACAATTGTTGAAGGAAAAGCACCCGGAGAAATTCAAAGAATTAACCAGCGTCAAGTCTTTTTAATTGCAGGTAATTTAGCAGAAGGAGCAAGTTTGGGTCAAGCATTAGAGCAAGTAGATGAAGTAATTAAAAATGCCAATTTCCCTGAAGGTGTAAGTCCTTTACCCAGTGCAGCAGCAGAATCAAATCAACAATTACAAAACTCGTTGCAACTTCTAGGAGGGTTAGCAATATTTTTAGTTTTTGTAGTGATGGCTGTACAATATAATTCTCTTGTTGATCCTTTAGTAATTCTGTTTACTATTCCTCTTGCTTTAGCTGGGGGGATTTTTGGACTTTACATCACCGAAACTGCCATTGGTGCAACAGTAATTGTGGGTGCAGTTTTATTAGTAGGTATTGTGGTAAATAACGCCATTATCATGGTAGAATTAGCAAATCAAATTCAGGAACGCGAACAAGTTGATCGTCGCACCGCAATTTTAAAAGCTGCACCTCAACGTTTACGTCCGATTTTAATGACAACAATTACCACAGTTTTAGGGATGTTTCCCCTAGCTTTAGGAGTTGGGGAAGGTTCAGAATTTCTGCAACCATTAGGTGTAGTAGTCTTTTCCGGCTTGTCTTTAGCAACACTGCTCACCTTGTTTATTATTCCTTGTTTTTACACTCTATTGCATGATTTAATTGGTGGCAGTTGGGCAAAACCAGTATTTATCAAGTTGCGGATCTGGAAAAAAAATTTCAAGAAAGCATAATTCGTAATTTGTAGGAGAGAAAATATCCCCGATCTCTTTAAGAAGTCAGGGATCTAAATTTAACCCACATTCCGCACCCTAAACTGTCACACGACGAAGATTGGTCGTTTGGGGATTTGAGATTGGCGAACTGCTTGCAGCAGCGCTTCGCTATCGCCATCTAAGATTTCGACCTTTTTGTATCAAAATTATCCTCAACTTGGCTTAAAAACCGAAATTACCGATTGTGACACTGGGGGTGCGGAATGTGGGATTTAATGCAGTAGTTTGTAAGTAGGTCAACATAATTAAACGTAAAATAGGAAGTGGATAGATCCCCGACTTCTTTAACAAGTCGGGGATCTGGGTATTACGTTTTTTTAGGTTGAGTTACTTAAGCATTCAAATTCTTGCTGACTGCTGAATGATTACACTAATTCTTGATACACGGCTAAAGTTTCTTGATGCACACGGGTAACATTGAGAGATTCTAAATTTTTCTGTGCGCGATATTTCCACATTTTCAAAGTATCTGCGTTACTTAATAAATTTGCTAATGCTTCAGCTAAAGCTAGACTATTTTGAGCAGGAACTAAAAGCCCAGCTTGTCCATGATCCAAAGCTTCTGGGATACCGTCTACCTGTGTAGCGACAATAGCAGTACCAGCTTCTCTAGCTTCTGAAATTACTAAAGGACATGGATCACGGTGAGAAGCAAGGACAAAAATATCACAAGCTAGAAGGTAGCGTTGCGGTTGTGGTTGAAAACCTTCAAAATGAATACGATCAGCTACGGTAGTTGATTTTGCTTGTTCTTCAAATATCTCTCTATCTGGACCATTTCCCACTAAATAAAGATGTGCTGTAGGAAAGTCTAAGGCAATTTTCTCAAAAGCAGTAATTAACTCAGTGATACCTTTACGTTTATACATTCCTGCTACAGTAGCGATCGCTGGATGTTGTAATTTTAAAGGTTGATAATCTGATATGTTACCAGTTCGTGGACTTCCCAAAGTTCCATTGCGTACTACCCGCAATTTATTTTCAGGTATACCACGTCGCACCATCGAAATTTGCACAGCTTTACTAACAGCTATTACCCTTTCAGATAAACCCATCAATAAACTAGCACTCTGGAATTCATTGTGTACAGTGGAAACTAAAGTATACTGATTTCTGAATTTCAAAATTCTTGCTAAAACTATTCCCGTCATCATGTGGGCATGAAGAATATCTGGATGGAATTCTTGCACAATTTTTCGATAACCCACGGCAGCTTTGAGAATATTTATCGGTTGGCGATTCTGGTCTAATTTGTAGTGTTTAACACCAAATTTTTCCAATAATGTTTCATATTCTCCTCCACCGGAAATTACTGCTACATCATATCCAGTTTTTGCTTGTAAACAAGCCAGATCCACAGCCACATTAACGATTCCATTTCCAATTTTCTGAACGTGATTTAATATATGTATAATCCTCATGAGCTTAAAAAATATTCAAATTTGACAGTTTTTTTTACACTGTGGGAGACAGCAGGAAAAGGAAACACAATAAACTCAATATCAATCCAGCATAGAGAATTCAAAAATCAATCTGAATTCATCAATAAAACAGGCTTAATGTTCCGTTTTTAATCTAAATTCTGTAATTCATGTCGCCACAATATATGAACAATACTATTTCTAGTGTTGATGCTCTGTTGTTTATAATTTTTATGTTCTGAACAGCGATATTTCTTCTCAACGATATACAGCATCATAAGATTTTTTATCTTTCCCCAGAAATATATTTTGATTAAATGCAAATTTCAGAGGATGTTTAAAAAAATGTGTTGCAATTCTAGATATTTTCTGCAAATAATGTCTCAAATTTACAAGGGGTCAGTAGGAGGCAGGGAAAGAAAAATTAATTTTTTTCTCCTGATAGGGCAGCTTGGCATCAGCCATACTTCTGATAGTGGAGCTTGGCTTAAGCCTGACTTCTGCCTTCTGACTGCTGACTCCCAGAAATTCTCACCAGGAACTTACATTAAATATCTGGACTATCAGGCAGTTATAGATTTATGATTGATGATCGTGGGTTTTTTTCAAAAAATAACTAGAATATGAACGTGCAAGAAGTAATCCGCTCTATAGAAGCGGAACACCTAAAATCCGATCTACCCGAAATTTATGTAGGTGATACAGTGCGGGTAGGAGTGAAAATTAAAGAAGGCGATAAATACCGAGTCCAACCATACGAGGGAGTGGTAATAGGTAAACGCAATGGCGGAATTAACGAAACAATTACCGTGCGTCGTGTATTTCAAGGTGTAGGCGTTGAGCGAGTATTTTTGCTGCACTCACCCCGCATTGATAACATCAAAGTAGTGCGTCGTGGTAAAGTCAGACGCGCTAAACTATACTACTTGCGTCAATTATCTGGTAAAGCTACCCGGATTAAACAACGGTTTGACCGCGCCCTGTGATGCAGTTAGTCCTGGGAAAAAACCAGGAAACTCAAGCCAAAAGCGGCATCTGCCGCTGACTTGACTTTCTGAAAAAATTAAGTTACACTAAAAAAGGAATTGTGTTAAACTAAAAAAAGTTCAGCGCAATCCCTGAAACAAAGATAGCTTGTGCGCTCTTAGTTCAGTTGGTAGAACGCAGGTCTCCAAAACCTGATGTCGGGGGTTCAAGTCCTCCAGGGCGCGCTCAAAAGCAAAAAATATAGCCCGAAACAAAAACGCATCTGCTAAAATAGCAGCCAGCGTTGATTATTTCGGGTATAATTATTTTTTACTGATAGCTGAATTTGTTTACTGTAAATTGGGTCGAAGCTGTGAATAATTGTCAGCCTTGGTGCAAAATAACAAGGTGAAACGATGTAAGAAACGGGGGGTATAACGACCGTGGCCAAAAAAAACGAAGCAGAAATGCCAGAAGCAGGCAATGGTTTTAGCTTAAACAACTTCTTCCAAGGAACAAAAGAAGAACTGGACAAAGTAGTTTGGCCAAGTCGGAAGCAGTTGGTGAGTGAATCAGCAGCTGTGTTATTAATGGTGACACTTTCCGCGTCTTTGATATATTTGGTCGATGGATTGTTTGCTTGGGCAGCAAAACAGGTATTCTGATGACTTCTGCAACAGACGAACCACGGGATTTGCAGACAGAGGAAGCACTAGGAACAGCGCAAAAAGAAGCCCGCTGGTATGCAGTGCAAGTAGCCTCTGGCTGTGAGAAGCGCGTGAAAACAAATTTAGAGCAACGTATCCAAACTTTTGATGTAGCTGATAAAATTATCCAAGTGGAAATACCCCATACACCAACGGTAAAGATCCGCAAAGACGGGAAACGTCAGCCATCAGAAGAGAAGGTTTTTCCGGGTTATGTTTTAGTTCGGATGGTAATGAGTGACGATACATGGCAAGTGGTAAGAAACACAACCCATGTAATTAACTTTGTCGGTGCAGAGCAAAAACGAGGCAGCGGCCGTGGTCGTGGTCACGTCAAGCCAGTACCTTTAAGTCATTCAGAAGTAGAACGTATATTCAAACAAACGACAGAACAAGAACCAGTAGTCAAAATTGATATGGCTACAGGTGATAAGATAATGGTGCTTTCTGGTCCGTTCAAGGATTTTGAAGGCGAGGTGATCGAAGTTTCGCCAGAACGGAGTAAACTAAAAGCTCTACTCTCGATTTTCGGACGAGATACACCAGTAGAATTGGAATTTAATCAGGTACAAAAACAGAGCTAAATCCAAATGGCGAAGAAAGTAGTAGCGGTCATTAAATTGGCCTTAAACGCTGGAAAAGCCAACCCAGCACCACCAGTTGGTCCCGCACTGGGTCAACATGGTGTTAACATCATGATGTTCTGCAAAGAGTACAACGCTAAAACAGCAGACCAAGCTGGAATGGTGATTCCTGTAGAAATTTCCGTGTTTGAAGACCGGAGTTTTACATTTGTACTCAAAACACCCCCAGCATCAGTTTTAATTCGCAAGGCAGCGAAAATTGAACGCGGTTCTGAACAACCCAACAAGAAAAAAGTTGGCAGTATTACCAAAGCGCAGTTACGGGAAATCGCCCAAACTAAACTGCCTGACCTCAATGCTAACGACATTGATGCAGCAATGAATATTGTGGCTGGAACAGCCAAAAACATGGGTGTTACCATCACAGATTAATAGGTGACAGGTGACAGGTGACAGGTGACAGTAAAAAAGAGTAATGAAACCTGATAACTAGCAGCCGACCTATAACAAAATCTAAAATCCAAAATCTAAAATCTAAAATTGTATCGGGGGAGAAGTGAGAAACTTCGAGAACACCCCAGGAGCAAAAAATGGGCAAGAAAATATCACGCCGTTTACAGGCGTTGCTAGAAAAAGTAGAAGATAGGGATTACGCTCCCTTAGATGCGTTAGCTCTGTTAAAAGAAACAGCAACAGCAAAATTTCCCGAAGCCGCAGAAGCGCATATCCGGCTAGGGATTGACCCCAAGTATACAGACCAACAACTGCGGACAACGGTAGCACTGCCCAAAGGTACGGGTCAGGTAGTGCGTGTAGCAGTAATCGCCAGAGGCGAAAAAGTAACAGAAGCCACTAATGCTGGTGCGGATATCGCTGGTTCTGAAGAACTGATTGACGAGATTCAGAAAGGCATGATGGACTTTGACAAACTCATTGCTACTCCTGATGTAATGCCACAGGTAGCAAAACTGGGTAAATTGCTTGGTCCTCGTGGCTTGATGCCATCACCCAAAGGTGGTACAGTAACATTTGACGTTGCCAGTGCGATCGCCGAATTTAAAGCTGGTAAATTAGAATTTCGTGCTGATCGGACAGGCATTGTTCATGTTATGTTTGGTAAAGCATCATTTACCCCTGAAGATTTGTTAGTCAACCTCAAAGCATTGCAAGAGACAATTGACCGTAACCGTCCTTCAGGAGCAAAAGGCCGTTATTGGCGTACATTCTACGTCTCTGCTACAATGGGTCCTTCAATTAAAGTTGATATCAACGCCCTCAGAGATTTAAAAGTAACTGACGCTGCATAATTAGGTAATTGGTAATGGGTAATTGGGAATAGGTGAATATAAACCAATGACCAATGACTAAATACCAATGACCCTGAAACGAGACGCAAGCCCCTGACTTTTAGACATGGGGATAAGTCGATAGCGACCTTAGTCGCATTAAAACGATTGACTGGCTTTAGCCACAGTGGTATAATAGTGAAAAAGTGAGTAAAAAAACCATCTACGTGAAGAAACATCCTAGTGCGGAGAAATCCCGGCAACGGACATATCCAACTTGATTTGGAATAGTTAAAGGGCAAATAATGGCAGGATGTTGAGCGTACCTAACTGGCATTGTGATGGACTCACCAAAGCAAAAAAAAGTAAGCGCAATTGCAATACCTTTTGTCCTGGTAGTTGTTTTGAGCGTGTAGGGTGTTTTTGCCAGCACCATTGAAAGTCAGTTTATGGACTCTTCAAGAATCCCCCGGCTTTAGACGTGGGGAGTGTCAATAAAATTTAATAAAGCCGGAGACAGCAGGTGCTAATAGCTTAAATATCCTGCCGAGGTTGTAATTTTAAGTGACTGAAGTTTGCTCAAAAAAAGTTTGAGAACTACAGCATTAAAAATACTACTGTGAAACCCCGGCAAAGATAGCTGGGGTTTGTTGTTTTTGGCGCGTCAGTAAACAGGGGACTGGTGACTGGGGACTGGTGACTGGTGACTGGTGACTGGTGACTGGGGAGATAAGAAGATGAGGACATGGGGAGATGGGGAAGAAATATTGACCTTCTGACTCCTGACTCCTGACTCCTGCCTTTTGCCAATGTTCACTAATTAAGATTTTGCCCTTGGAGGTGAGATAAGCATGGGTAGAACGTTAGAAAACAAGAAAGAAATAGTAGCTGACCTGAAAGGGACTTTAAACGAGTCAACTTTAGCACTCGTAATTGACTACCAAGGTCTAACAGTTGCCGAAATTACAGACTTAAGGCGGCGTTTACGTCCTAGTGGCGCTGTTTGTAAGGTGACTAAAAACACCTTTATGGGCATTGCCATTCAGGAAGATGAGCAATGGAAACCAATGTCAGAACTGCTCAAAGGTTCTTCAGCCTTTGTGTTAGTTAAAGATGATTTATCAGCAATTAAAGCCTACCAGGAATTCCAAAAAGCCACCAAGAAGACAGAACTTCGTGGCGGTGTCATGGAAGGGCGCTTGTTGAAAGAAGCGGATGTCAAGGCCTTAGGAGACTTGCCATCTAAGGAACAACTTATGGCGCAAATTGCTGGAGCTATCAACGCTTTGGCTACCAAGGTGGCTGTGGGTATCAACGAAGTTCCAAGTTCTTTGGCTCGTGCTATTCAAGCTGTCTCTGATAAAGACAAAGACGGCGCTGAAGCTGCTGCTGAATAACAATTTTTCATTAGTTAAATGCTGTTAGTTAAAACCAGTATCTAATAACTAATGACAACTGACAAAAAACAAATCAAAATTCTTTAGGAGTTCTATCAATGTCTACTGCAACCGATCAAATTTTAGAACAGTTAAAATCTTTGACCTTATTAGAAGCTGCGGAATTAGTTAAGCAAATTGAAGAAGCTTTTGGTGTAAGTGCTGCTGCTCCTGCTGGCGGCATGATGATGATGGCTGCTCCTGGTGCTGCTGCTCCTGCTGAAGCTGTTGAAGAGAAGACCGAATTTGATGCTATTCTCGAATCTGTACCCGCTGACAAGAAAATTGCAGTTCTCAAGATTGTCCGTGAAATCACTGGTTTGGGTCTAAAAGAAGCTAAAGACTTAGTGGAAGCTGCTCCTAAACCCGTCAAAGAAGGTGTTAATAAGGAAGCTGCTGAAGACATCAAGAAACGCATTGCTGAAGCTGGTGGTACTGTAACCATCAAGTAATTTGTAATTGTAAATTATTTAGGGTGAGCTATTCTTTTAGCTTGCCCTAACAACTGGTTAAAAATTATTCTATGTTTTGTCTGTCAAAATTATTAGGCTGTTATTAATGTTCTTGCTTGCGTATAGTTAGGGTTTGCTGAAAAAGTTATCTGTGAAGGACCAGTGACAGGTGACAGGTGCTACGCCACGGTGACAGTTTCAATAGTTGGATAGGAACGATTTTTTCTTGAAGTAGGAATTAAGTGCAAGGTTTTTCAGTTGCCACCTCATAAAAGCTGGCACTTTTTGAAAGCACTTCGGCTTACTTCGACTTACTTCGACTGCGCCCTTCGACACCGCCCTTCGACACCGCCCTTCGACACCGCCCTTCGACACCGCTCAGGACAGGCTCAGGACAGGCTCAGGACAGGCTCAGGACAG
>NZ_JACJPT010000113.1:0-17005 GCF_014696195.1 Sphaerospermopsis sp. FACHB-1094
GGGGACTGGGGACTGGTGACTGGGGACTGGGGACTGGGGACTGGTGACTGGTGACTGGGGACTGGTGACTGGTGACTGGGGACTGGTGACTGGGGACTGGTGACTGGGAATAATATTACCCATTACCCATTACCCATTACCCATTACCTGTTCCCTGATCTAAGGCACAATCAAAACAGGACAAGGTGAAAGATTGATCACCCTGGTTGTGACACTATCATTTGCGCCTTCATCAGTTAAACCCAGTCCGCGAAAACCCATAATAATTAAATCTGCTCCTATCTCGTCAGCAACATCACAGATAGTAAAAGCGGGTTTACCCTGTCTTTCTAATACTTCAGCCGTAATACCTTGCTGAGAAAATAAGGTTTGGGCATTTTCTAGGAGTTTAGCAACCACCTCTGGAGAACCCATGATATCGCCAGCATCTCCATTTGGGGATGGTTCTTCCACTACTGACAGCAATACCAAACGACTGTTATATTTCTGCACGATGTTGGTAACTACGTCAGCAGCTTCTCGCGCTTCACGACTTTGGTCAATGGGAAATAGAACTGTTTTAAACATAAATTAATCTTCACACCCCTTACTCCGGTAAAATCTGGATGGTGATACTTTCCAAACAATAACAAAAAGATAATCAGGAGAATTTGGCTGTGTCGAAAAAAAGTTTAGCAAGTTTATCTGCTGCTGATATTTCTGGAAAACGTGCTTTGGTACGGGTTGATTTTAACGTGCCTGTTGATGATCAAGGCAACATTACCGATGATACTCGGATTCGGGCAGCGCTACCAACTATCCAAGATTTGACCCAAAAGGGTGCTAAGGTCATTTTAACAAGCCATTTCGGTCGTCCCAAGGGTGTAGATGAAAAATTGCGTTTAACTCCCGTCGCTAAACGTCTTTCTGAGTTGTTGGGACAAGAAGTGGTCAAAACTGATGACTGCATCGGTGATGATGTAGCTGCTAAGGTTGCAGCTTTGGAAAATGGCCAAGTGCTGTTATTAGAAAACGTCCGCTTTTACAAAGAAGAAGAAAAGAATGATCCTGAGTTTGCTCAAAAATTAGCAGCAAACGCTGATTTTTATGTTAATGATGCTTTTGGTACTGCTCACCGCGCCCATGCTTCTACTGAGGGTGTAACTAAGTATTTAAGCCCTTCCGTAGCTGGTTATTTGGTGGAGAAGGAGTTGCAATATTTACAAAGTGCAATTGAAGTTCCTCAACGTCCTTTGGCTGCTATTATCGGTGGTTCTAAGGTTTCCAGCAAAATTGGTGTGATTGAAACTTTGTTAGAAAAGTGCGATAAGTTGATTATTGGTGGGGGAATGATTTTCACATTCTACAAAGCCCGTGGTTTGGATGTTGGTAAGTCTTTGGTAGAAGAAGATAAGTTAGAGTTGGCGAAGTCTTTGGAAGCTAAGGCTAAAGAACGTGGTGTAGCTTTGCTATTACCCACCGATGTGGTGTTAGCAGATAACTTTGCTCCTGATGCTAACTCTCAAACCGTCACCATTGAAGCAATCCCTGATGGTTGGATGGGTTTGGATATTGGTCCTGATTCTGTGAAGGTTTTCCAAGCAGCTTTAGCGGATTGTAAGACTGTGATTTGGAATGGTCCAATGGGTGTGTTTGAGTTTGATAAATTTGCTGCGGGTACAGAAGCGATCGCTCATACTTTAGCAGAAATCGGCAAAACCGGCACAACTACCATTATCGGTGGTGGTGACTCTGTAGCGGCTGTGGAAAAGGTTGGTTTGGCTGATCAAATGAGCCACATTTCTACTGGTGGTGGTGCTAGTTTGGAGTTGTTGGAAGGTAAGGTTTTACCTGGTATTGCAGCTTTGGATGAAGCGTAATTATTAATAGGGTGAAGGATGAAGTTTTAGGCTTTATCCTTCATCCTCTGCAATTAACCGAATTAAGGAAAACAATATGGAAGTACAAACTCGCATACATACTTATACACCTGAAGAATATTTAGAATTAGAGGAAAAAGCACTTTATAAAAGCGAATATCGCAATGGAGAAATTATACCTATGACTGGAGGAAGTGGTAATCACAATAAAATTACACTAGCTATTGCTGCTATTTTATTATATGCCCTGAGACGCAAAAAATATGAAGTTTTTATGGCAGATATGCGTTTATGGATTCCACAACTAAGACAATATACATATCCTGATGTAATTGTAACTGATGGTCAAGCTAGTTATACAAGTAAAAATAATACTACTGTGACTAATCCTTTATTAATTGTTGAGGTTTTATCTAAGTCTACAAAAAATTATGATCAGGGTGAGAAATTTACTTTTTATCGTTCTATTCCCCAATTTAAAGAATATGTTTTAGTAGAACAAAATCAATATCAGGTGATGCACTATAGCAAAACTAATGAGGGTGAATGGATTTTTAGAGAATATAAATCGGAAAATGATATTTTTAAGTTAAAACATCTATACATGAGATCATATTATGACCTGGAATCCTGGTAAAATCCTCAATAATGGTAAATACACAATTCAAAGTGTATTAGGTCAAGGTGGTTTTGGTGTTACTTATTTGGCTAGAGATACCAATGATATAGTATTATAGATTTGGTGACAAATTTTCATCGAGTAAGAAACGGATCTTCATACAAGATTAAGCCGCTCCTGTTCTCGTTGTGCCTTTATTGCTCTCAAATGCTGTATCATCGGGGAAGGATTAGCAGCAGCTTCTTGATAACGCTGTTCTCTCCACCTAGCCAACCGCAACATATAAGCATCTATTTCCGCACGATTATGGAGATAGTAGGTAATAGTAGCATGAATTTTTTCTAAATTCAGTGATGGCAAATCTTCCAAAATTTGTTCAGGTGTAAACCCTTGCAAGTAATAATCAATCACATCATCAATACCGATTCTATGCCCCTTAATACGGATATCATCTGGGTCTAAAAATTCAAAATAATCTTCTAGTTGCATAATTTCACCTTCAAAGATTCTTCTTAATTATATCTTACCCAAAAGGCTTTTAGGAGTGATTCTTATTCCCTTGCCAGATCACTGCTGAGTTGAGGTATGAAATTCCCAAATTGATCCTTTTTCTGCTATATTGTAAATACTTAATTATATTAATTATAAATGTATCTAACACTACATAGCCATGAATCAGATATGTTGTCTCAACCCAGGGTGTCATAATCCCTCAGTTCCCGAACATACCCAATTCTGTCCTAACTGCAACGTTGATATAGTCACACTGAAAGATCGCTATCGTCCGATTAAATCATTAGGTAGTGGGGGATTTGGCAAAACCTATTTAGCACAAGACATTGACAAACTTAACACCCAGTGCGTAATTAAACAATTTGCACCGCAGATTACTGGTACAAACGCCTTCCAAAAAGCCAAGGAATTATTTTTACAAGAAGCACAGCAACTACAAAAACTCGGTGAACATTCCCAAATTCCCACTCTGTTAGATCATTTTGAACAAGATAACCGTTTGTATTTAGTACAACAATTCATTGACGGTGCAAATTTATTACAAGAATTAAAAAACCAGGGAATATTCTCAGAATTAAAAATCCGCGCCTTATTACAAGATTTATTAACAACCTTGGAGGTAGTTCACGAGTATGAAGTAATTCATCGAGATATTAAACCAGAAAATATTATGCGTCGTCGTAGTGATGGCAAATTAATATTAATTGATTTTGGGGCATCAAAACAACTCCAGGGAACAGTTATAACAGGAACATTAATTGGTACTTTTGGTTATGCACCTTTAGAACAAATGCGGGATGGGAAAGTATATCCTGCCAGTGATTTATATAGTTTGGGTGCGACTTGTTTTCATTTACTAACAGGAGTTCATCCTGGGGAACTTTACCAAGAATATGGCTATGAATGGGTGAAAACTTGGCGTGTTCATTTACAAAAACCTGTTAACCCAGACTTGGACACAGTTTTAGATAAATTATTACAAAAATATTATCAAGACCGTTATCAATCTGCTCAAGAAGTTTTACAATTTTTAAAAACTTCACAATTAACAACTAAAACAGCTTATCAATCTTCGCGCAAATCTTCTCAAATACCATCTCAACAACAAAAGTCACTATCAAAAACATCATCTACTCAAGTTAAATCAAAGCAAAATTCAGGTGTTCCAAAGAGTCGCATTTCTGTGCCAAATAACTCATCTCGGATAATCACCTGGAGTTCCATAGGTGTTTTCGTACTGGGAATAGTTTTTTTAGGAACTCAATCGGAGCATATTCCTATTATTTGTAAACCACTAGATAACTGTGCTATTGATGAGGAATTTAGTTCTAAATACAAACAAGCAAAAGATATAACTGTTACTGCTCAAAATTTGTTTGAAAGTGCTAAGAATGTGGAAGAATTACGAGCATCTCAAGAACAGTTACAAGATGCGATCGCTCAACTAAAAACTATACCAACATCTGCTAAGATATACAATACTGCCCAAAAGGAACTTTCAGATTATCAAAGTCAATTAACCAAGATACAACGTCGTTTAGATAAAGAAAATCAAGCGATTGACTCCATTAACCAAGCCAAACAACAAGCTCAAGATGCAGAGGAACAGATGGGAAAGGCTAATGAACTTGAAGACTATGAAGCGGTTAAGGAGAAATGGGATAAGGTACTGGCGATTTTAAATGATATTCCTTCTGATGTTTTTATTTCAGTTACTAATTTGAAAAACAGTTATGAGTCAAAAAAGGAAAAAGTAGTTGCGATAATTGAAGATTTGAACAAGCCAACACCATCACCTGAACCAACACCTACATCAACTCCTACACCTGAACCCACTTCAAGTCCAACAAATTACCCTGCATCAACACCTGCGATTGAAGCAACTAATAAATCTCGTCGTGAATATGTATGTAAGTTTCTTGGAGTTGATCAGGGAGTTAGACTTGAGCCTAGCATATCGGGTTCTAAAACCCGTGATTGGGATTGTTTTGTACCAATTTCATCAGGACGATGTGTAGCAAGAGGAGGAGGAAATCCCTATGAACGTATTGGCACAACTGTCGGACCAACAGGATTAGTGAGTTGTGACGGAGATAGTATTACTATCGAAGATCCAGGAACAGGGGAGAAATATTATCAATTTAATGCTGTTATGGGAAGTGTTAGATTCGTTTTAGAAAAGTGAATTTATAGCTGTAGGATCTCGAAAGCCTAACTTGTTTTAAAACTGAATAATGACTAAATTTCTAAGATAAGGAGAATATCAATATGGCTAAGAAAAATTTGCGTTTTATTCCTATCCTTGGATTATCAATTATACTTTTTTCTTGTGCAACACAAAATAACCAGCCAACACCACCAGAAGCAACACCTACATCAACTCCTACACCTGGAGAAACTCAAAGTTCAATAAATTACCCCACATCAACTCCTACACCTGGAGAAACTAATAAATCTCGTCGCCAGTATGAATGCTCAGAAAATGCGGTTGAGCCTAGCATATCAGGTGCTATATATCAAGATGGGTATTGCTTTATCCCTGTATCAACGGGAAAATGTATCGCAATTCAAAATCAATACACTCGTATATATAGTCCACACCAAGGAGGCTGGCAAAAGTGCGATGATCAAGATGTTGTAACAATTCCGACTACAGGGCAGAAGTATTATAGATTTAGTGGTGGTTCAGTTGAAACTATATTTGTACTTGATTGATATGAGTGAATCAAAAATCCCATGGCCAATTTGGGCTGCTGTTATGCTGGCTTGCGCGGTTATTGCTGCTTGGGCTTCTCGTCCCCAAACCGATGGTCAAACAGTTGAAGATATGCAAAGAAAAATTAGCAGTCTAGAAGCACAATTAAATCGTCAGCAACCGACTTATTCTCCAAGTGTTTCTGAACCATCGCCATCACCTAAAGCAATACCTGCACCAACTCCTACTATTACTACTGAACCAACTCCAAATTTATCAAATCCAAAATGGGATTATAGTGTTTTTAACTCTGACATAAAAACACAAGACGGGTCATACGAAGGTTCGTATAAGCTGATCCAAGAACCTGCATTTGATCAACAGAATAAACAAGTAGAGTGGATTGTACAATATTCAATTCCTCTAGTAGAAAATGCTCCTCCTGTACAAATTGACATCAATAATTCTTTAGTAAAAATAGAATTAGCTAATGGCTTTAGGGCTGAATTTATAGATATTTCTGGTGTGATTTTAGAAGAAAAAAACCTTGATGAAGAAGGTCAAGGCAACAGAAGACGATATACTTTAAGAGTTCCCAATAGTATTTGGGAAAAATGGTCAGAAGTAGCTATGGTAAAAGTTCTCAGAGGTCGGATATGAGTGAATCAAAAATCCCATGGCCAATGTGGGCTGCTGTTATGCTGGCTTGCTCGGTTATTGCTGCTTGGGCTTCTCGTCCCCAAACCGACGATCAAAGAGTTGAATATCTGCAAAGAAAAATTAGCAGTCTAGAAGCACAATTAAATCGTCAGCAACCGACTTATTCTCCAAGTATTTCTGAACCATCGCCATCACCTAAAGCAATAACAACACCAACACCATCACCATCACCTGAACCAACACCTACATCAACTCCTACACCTGAACCGCCTTTTATTCCTGAACCTACTCTGCGTTTATCAGATCCAAAATGGGATTATAGTGTTTTTAATTCTAGAAAAACTTACAGCGATCGAGAAATACAATATATTTTGAAATCAGGAGCTAGATATGATGATTCTAATAAACAGGTAGAGTGGATTGTTGATGAGAAAATTAACTGTTTTGGAGGTTCTCAACTTTCTGATGGCAGCAGAGTTTGCTTCAATTTTAAACTAGGAGTAGAGTTTAGTGCTGTATTTAAGGATGTAGATGGAGTCACTATTGCTTCTCAGGTTCTTTTTGAAGATGGAGGGAATAATCCAAAGCGAGAAGGAAATATAACTACATATCGCTATAGATATATACTAACAATTCCTGATTCAGTATGGTCAAGATGGTCGGAAGTGACTCAAGTTATTATTACTAAGTAGTGGTTGGTACAAAATGAATAAATTTCAACGTTTGAAAAGTGCTTAGGTTTTGTACATGAAACCATCCTACATATTGGGTGTTGAAAAAACTCAACTCTAGTCAATAAAACATTTATACATTAGCTGATGTTATGACCTGGAATCCTGGTAAAATCCTTGTTCTATTCTGTTATCTTTAGGAATATTTATCTGATTAATTTTTGGTAGGGACAATTCATGAATTGTCCCTACATTTTTTTCTGAGAGGTATAATATACTTATCCTGATGTCATGGTGACAGATGGTACTATTTTATATTTATTTCCTTTCTGCTGGATCTGGAAAGAACTACAAGACTGTAAAAATTTGATAAAACTACCATTAATCTGTAACTCTTTCATTTGCTTAGTAATAGGTTTACCATATTGTTGATGAAATTTAATTCCTAAAATCCCAATATCAACATAGTTGTTGTTTGCTGCTTTCGTTAACTCTGTAAGAATCATTTTTAGTGCTTTTTCTAAGTCAGCAGCAGAATTGATCTTAGTTGATGAAACAGATGATAACACAGATGCAGGGCTGGGAGAATTAAGTTTACTTACTTGCCATTTATTATCTTTGAGTTGAACTTGAAAATCACTACAAGATTGTAAAAACTTGGCAAATGTACCACCTATTTGTAACTCTTTCATTTGTTCAGTAATCGGTTTACCATATTTTTGCTTAAATTTACTGGCTAAAATAGTAATATCAAAACTTTCATTTTTAGATTCTTTGCTTAACTCTGACCAAATATTTTTTATTGCCTTTTCTAAATCTAATTTGGTGGTTAAACTATTAGCTAATAAGTTATTTTTAACCTGAGAGTTTTTATTATTTTCTGCTGGATTAATATCTTCTTTTTGGGAAAAATGTTGTTGTTCAAAAAGCGTGATGTATAATTCTCCTACATCATCAACTTGATGAATCACAAAATCTGCTGGATAGCTAATAAAAATATCTCTCGCTCGTTTACCTGGTAAATATTTAGCAATGACATTACTAATATTTATTTGATATTTCGTTTTATATAATTTAGAAATTTGAGAGAGTTTAATCCAATAATTAGCTGTTTGCTTTTGTTCTTCTTTAATTAAATGTTTAACTTGCAGAACAAATTGATCAATAGATGGTATTTCTGGTAAGGGTTTAATGCTATTGATAATAGTTTCACCTGTGGCATTATTGAAGATATTGATATTTTCCCCGTGCTGACTGACTTGATATACTGTTAACCCATGTTGCTGTAAATTGTTGCATAAATTAGTCATTACCTTATCAGATGAACAAACAAAAACTTCTTTAGCTTTGGGATAAAGTTCATGAATAGAAGAACCAAAAGCAATCATTTTTCCATCTGCATTATCCCTACCAGCAGGAACATGAATCAAATCATAGCCACGTTCATGTAATTCTACATCTAGTTTACCGCGATTACTCCAATTAGCAAAGGCAATTTTCACTTGAATTGGACATTGACAAATAGTTCCTAAAAATTTTTCTGTATTGATATTAAGTTGTAAATTTTCCGCATCTAAAAGTAAAACCCCTATTCCTACTGGTACTAAAGCAGGAAACAATGTAGAATTTAAACAGCTATTTAAATCAGATATAACAGGATTGTGATTTCTAATTTCAGCAATTAATTCTGATATAATTGGTACATTTAAAGCTGCGGGAACTAGGAAAGCTTTTAAATATAGTTGTAGCTTATTTATTAGTTCTTCCCTACTGCGAGTTTGACTGAGTAATTCTGTAAATTTAGCACTCAAAGCAGATTGATTAGCTGTTTTTTGCCATTGGACTTTTCTGTACTTTTCCATTAATAATTCTGGCTGCTGTTGTTGAATAGTAATGATGGTTTGGCAGACCTGAGAGACTATTTGATTTAATAAAGCAGAATCAGAGGTAGTAAGCGATCGCTCATGATTTGACATAACTTATACAATATAGTAAAGCATCCTTGAGGAAAATGCGTAAATTATTCTTCAAAAATCTATCAAAAATCTAATTTATACCTAATGTATATTTAGGTTATACCTAATTTATACCTAATTTATATCTAATTTATATCAAGTTTACAGTTTTAGATGTGGGAACATCTCTCAAATAGTATAAAAGTGTGAGTCTACTTTTGGGGAAATTTCCGCACTTGATATTCTCTCGCTGCTGACACTTCATAGGAAAAGCCCAAAGATTGGTGAACTTTTTAAGCGATCGCATTTAGTTCGCTTTCCGGGCTGGCTTTCCACTGTTCCCGACTTTGCCTATGTACTAACAGTTTACACCTAAATTGATTGAACCATGACTCAAGCAAAAACCACGACAATTGAAGGTATCTATGAAGTTTGTATTGGCGTTTCAGAGCCGATTTTAGCAATTCAATATTGGCAACAATTTGGTTATCGTATTGGATCAGTGGGAGAATTAAACGCAGAAACAGCGTATCAATTATATGGGGTAAACTCCTCTTTAAAAGCAATTCGTCTTAATCACCAAGATGCAGATCATGGTTTAATCAGATTGATGACTTGGGAAAATCCCATAAATCAAGGTTTGGGTATCAGTTCCATGAAAATCAAGGGTAATCGCTGGACTACGGCTTTAACTGCTGATTTATTAGGGATTTTAAATCATGCGGAAAATGCCAGAGCCGCAGGTCATACAATTAGATATACTTACCCTTACTGGGAAGTCATTTATCAAAAAGAACACAAAAACCGTCCCTTTGTTGATCCAGCAGTGGGAGTGAGAGAAATGCTACTGCTGCAACCCTTAACGCGACAGGTGTTATTTCAACGCTTTGGTTATGTCATGCCCTACTATGGCAAAATAAATCACAATGCACCTTTTGGCACCAGTCAGTTTACCCATTTGGGGTTAGTAGTTCAAGACGACAGCAAAGAAACCCTGCGGTTTTATGAAGAAGTTTTGGGTTTGTTGCGTGTGCGAGATGATATAGAAACCAGCTATGAATCTTCTTTTGCAGGACGAGATTTTTTTGACCTCCATCCAGGGGAAAAGTTTATAGTTACGGCTTTTGATGATCCCCGTTCTTCTCAAACCAACTTAATGGAAGCTCGCAGTGGTAGACTTTATATTGTACGCTTTCCAGAAAATATCCCCTTAGAATCAAGTTTTACATTTGCTCAACCAGGAAGTTTAGGAATGTGTCTTTACACTTATCGGGTGCAAGGAATACACGATTATTTTGATAAAATTCGGGCAAGTAATGTACAGAAATTTACTAATATTGTAAATAATGAATTTGGAGAAATGAGTTTTTCTTTTGTTGCCCCAGATGGTTATTTCTGGACTTTAGTAGCAAAAAGTTAGGTCAGGAGTCAGGAGTCAGGAGTCAGGAGTCAGGAGTTATGTATTTTGGATTTTGAATTTTGAATTTTGGATTGTTTTTGTCAACTCCAATCTAAAATCTAAAATATAAAATCTAAAATTTTCTTCCCCAGTCACCAGTCACCAGTCACCAGTCCCCAATCACCAGTCCCCAGTCCCTACTATAATCATAAGGAGAAAATATACAGAATATGGTAGCCCACATCCAAGAAGTTGATGCCCAACAATGGGTGAAAACTCGTTCTTCCTTAGATGCTAATGAATCTACTTTTTTAGTTTGGACAGGTAAAATTTATAGTTTTGTCCCTGGGGAAAAGCGACAACTTTTATTTAAAATTATCGGTATGAGTGTAAGTCGGTGTATTCCCACTGCGGAAGGTCGTTGGGATTTTACTTCTAGGGAACTGACTTATTACCTCAACCCAGAAACAGATGAAATTTTACGAAAATGGGAAAATCCCTGGACTGGGGAAACTGTGACGGTGATGCACGTAGCTAATAATCCCGTACAAGGTAAGTTTAAAGGTAAACTGCCTGTACAGGTGGAAGGTGAAAATACTACCTTTGTCTTTGATCTGTTTCCCCATTATCCCAACCCTTTGGCAAAAGATCCCCAGTTTGCTTCCTACAGTCCATCTCCAACTTATCAAGCGGCTGAGTTATTTAAAATTACTGTCAAGAGTGCAGATTTGCTCAACTCAGAACTTAATTCCGTTACAGAATTAAAATTAAGTTGGGATAGAATTGGTCAATGGTTGCCTTGGATGAAGATGGGTGAACAACCAGGACAACTTATATATAGTGCTATTGGTGGCAAGGTGGGCGGTTTTACAGAGTTACCCCCACTGTTACAAGCGGAAATTAATAACCGTGTGCCTTTGTATAAGCAAGCGCCGAATGCTTTTATGGAAGGGGAAGATATGACTTCTTGGTTATATTTTCAGAAGCATTTTTCTGATTATTTGGCTGGGGAAGTTTTTCCTTTACCACCAGCGGAGGAAGGTTAGTTTGTAGCCCGAAATGCGCGGATGGGTGGGTGTAAATTTTGAGGTGTTGAAAAAAATGCCTGGATCTCTCTCTATGCAAGGATTGGGAGTTATTTGTGTAGAACAACCACCCGCGCACCTTACCCTGTCTTGGTTTCAACGTTTTTCCCTCTTGACGCAATTCCTGAAATGGACTATCATTAGAACATCCGCGCAACCGAATCTTGAAAACTACATATATCTAGGCTTCCAGGATGCCGCTGTTGCAACATTAAATAATCCCTATTAGGGATTGAAACATTTTGATAATCCCAGTGCAGAAGAAGTAAACAAGGTTGCAACATTAAATAATCCCTATTAGGGATTGAAACGATTTTTTTCATCATAAATCGCTATAATCCTTACACTGTAGGTTGCAACATTAAATAATCCCTATTAGGGATTGAAACGACGATTTCCTTAATACCTAATAACTCGATAATTGTTGCAACATTAAATAATCCCTATTAGGGATTGAAACTTAAAAGAATTTTACCCATTCAAGTATATGCCAAAGTTGCAACATTAAATAATCCCTATTAGGGATTGAAACTTTTTGGTGTACTAAAATACCAAGATAGCGCCATTTAAGTTGCAACATTAAATAATCCCTATTAGGGATTGAAACCTAATGGTAAAGATTTGAACTTTTTGTAAAACCCGGTTGCAACATTAAATAATCCCTATTAGGGATTGAAACTTTGGTGGTGGTATTGAATTGTGCAACCATTGTCGGTTGCAACATTAAATAATCCCTATTAGGGATTGAAACTTATAATCCCCACAAGTGGCTTATTTCCTAAGCTAGTTGCAACATTAAATAATCCCTATTAGGGATTGAAACTAAAACCTAGCATGGCTTTGCAGTCAAGCTCGCCGTTGCAACATTAAATAATCCCTATTAGGGATTGAAACATTAGTGCTAATAGTGGGTATTTTGTCTATAAATCGTTGCAACATTAAATAATCCCTATTAGGGATTGAAACACTTTTCAAAGTTTCAATTTCTGCCAATAATTTAGAGTTGCAACATTAAATAATCCCTATTAGGGATTGAAACTAATGCAACTTCACCGGAGTTTTTAATGTGCTGCCCCACGTTGCAACATTAAATAATCCCTATTAGGGATTGAAACTAAAATCTTCCCACATCCCATATTTTATGCGGAAAGTCCCGTTGCAACATTAAATAATCCCTATTAGGGATTGAAACTGGAGATAGTACCCAAAATCAATCTATAAAATTGCAAAGTTGCAACATGAAATAATTGTGATGAAGATACAATCAAGCAACTCCATAGTCTGTATATTCCCGCATTTCAGGAGCTTGAAAACCTAAAATAATATCTTCCTTTGCAACTCCTCGCGCTACAAGTTCTTCAGCCACCATCATTTCCGTCATATTTTGCTCAATCCAGATTTTTCCCTCTTTAATATCCAAATGTAAAACACAACCATAGACACGCCGATGGCCATCCCATCCAACATTCATGACTTGGTAATGATCTTGTTTAGTATCAAAAACAGTGTAACAATCAATCTTACCATTGGCTATTGGGATGGCAGCATAAGCAGTCAACAACGACTGAATGATATTGCGATAAGATGCTATGGTATCCATTGTAAAATTACCTCTTCAATTGGGTCATAAATAATTTGTTTAATCTGATATCTCTCTATTGAAATTTGGGCAAATTCCCGCTTAAAAAAAGATTCATAAACACCTATTGGTACCTCTGGGAAGTATCTTAGTCCAAAGGTTAGATAAATTGAAACTAGCAAAAGTGGATTGCTCAATTGCTGAATTTTGGGTTAAAATTTTATATCGGTGGATAGGTTGGTTAGGACATTAACTAATTGATCATAAAACTGACACTAAAAGAAGGTTTTACCCCAATAATAAAAATAAAGTTGTGTGCGATCGCCCTCCTATCATCCAAGAGAATGCGATCGCCCAATTTATCCCCATCACCAACAATAAAACCAAAGTTTCACAACTTCCGCATACCATGACTAACGGGATCAAAACCCTTAGAAAAGCGCGTGCTGTCATCATAACAAGCGCCCTTCAAATTCGCACCATATAACTTAGTATAGTGCAGCCTCGCACCCCGAAGATTAGCTTCAGAGAGATTAACGCCACACAAATTAGCCCTAGTCAAATTAGCATCAGCTAAATTTGCCCTACTCAAATTTGCACCCCAAAGTTTAGCTTTAGCGAGATTAGCATCACTTAAATCTGCTCCCCACAAATTGATTCCCGGTAAATAAGCATCAATCAACTTGATTCCAACCAAGTGAGCAGATAGAAAATATCTCTCTCCAGCGGCATAGCGCCGTTTAATATCCTCCGCATCCATCTATATTTCACTGCCTTTAGCAACGACACAGTGATTTCTGTTCCTACCTATCATTTAACCACAAAAACCGCTAATCCGCTATTGATAGAGAGAGGAAAACTCTAACTTTTCTCCCCTTGCACCCTGCCCTGTATTTTCCCATCTTTTCCAGTACCATTACAAACGAACAAATTGATACCAGAAAAATCACCATTTTTTTTATACACGAAAAAGCGCCTGAGTCCTTTTTGCTTACTCAGGCACCCCCCGTATAACTTTATACCATTTCATCGTATGCAACCGATTAAATCTTCTACACTGCTATTAGGGAAAGCACTGTTAAGATAACCTGTAACAAACATGAGTGAAGTGGTATCACTCCTTGCATCAGATAAGAATATCTCTTTTGACACCAAATAGCCAGTGTAGAGAGTGACAGTTTATGAACTGACACTGGTGGAAAACATAACCCGCGTAGGCAGGTTTTGCCTGTGTAGCTTCATTTAACCACAACCTCCTCCTCCTGGAGTTTCGATCACAAAAATATCCCCTGGTTGCATCTCTACAGTAGCGGTACTACCTAAAATTTCCTCAGTGCCATTTTGTCTTTGTACCCAGTTGCGTCCTATTTTTCCCGCTTCAGCACCATTTAAACCGAAGGGAGGAACCAGACGATGGCCAGAGAGAATATTAGCAGTCATTGGTTCTAAAAATTTAATACGACGGATCACCCCATCACCCCCGCAATATTTTCCTTTCCCTCCACTATGGGAACGCAAACCAAAACTTTCCACTTGCACAGGATAACGAGTTTCTAAAACTTCAGGATCAGTTAAGCGGGAGTTAGTCATGTGAGTATGAACCCCATCAGTACCATCAAAATTTATTCCTGCACCAGAACCACCGCAAATAGTTTCATAATATTGATATTTTTGATTACCAAAAGTAAAATTATTCATTGTTCCTTGGGAAGCTGCCATCACACCCAAAGCACCATATAAAGCATCAACAATTGTTTGGGAAGTTTCTACATTTCCTGCTACTACTGCTGCGGGATAAGTTGGGTTTAACATACAACCTTGAGGGATAATAATTTCTAAAGGTTTGAGACAACCAGCATTCAGGGGAATATTATCATCAACCAAAGTTCTAAAGACATATAAAACCGCCGCTTGAGTTACAGCTTTGGGGGCATTGAAATTACTATTTAATTGTGCAGATGTTCCAGTAAAATCAATCTTGGCACTGCGGGTTTCTCTGTTGATTTTTACATTAACTTCAATTTTTGCACCGCTATCCATTTCATAAATAAATGACCCATCTTTTAAAACATCAATTGCTCTTCTCACAGATTCTTCTGCATTATCTTGAACAAACTGCATATAAAGTTTAACAGTTTCTAGTCCATATTGCTCAACCATTTTTAGCAGTTCTTGTACTCCCCTTTCATTAGCAGCAATTTGAGCTTTAAAATCTGCTATATTTTGGTCAGGATTACGACTAGGATAGGGATGATTTAACAAATAATTTCTGATTGCTGTTTCTTGAAATTCTCCCTCTTGCACTAAGAGAAAATTATCAAAAATAATTCCTTCTTCTAAAATTGTGGTACTATGAGGAGGCATAGAACCGGGAGTAATACCACCAATATCCGCTTGATGTCCACGTGAAGCAACATAAAATATAGGACTGGGAATATTGTTTTTATTTCCTATGTTAGTTCCTAAAAATACAGGAGTAATAGCTGTGACATCAGGTAAATGTGTTCCACCGTTATAAGGGTTATTGGATAAATAAACATTTCCTGGTTTGATTGTGTCCCCAACATCATTAATTAAACTGCGGACACTTTCACTCATTGAGCCTAAGTGTACAGGAATATGAGGAGCATTAGCAACTAATAAACCAGAACTATCAAAAATCGCACAGGAAAAATCTAGCCGTTCTTTAATATTAACTGATGCTGCTGTGTTTTGCAGCACAATTCCCATTTGTTCGGCGATAAATTGATAGAGATTTTTGAATATTTCTAAACGAACTGGATCAGGTTGAGTTGTGTTGTACATGATAATTTCTTCCTAATTAATTTTTGACATCTTTTTAGATACAGTCGTAGGGGCAAACCCCCGTGGTTACCCGTACTCCCAGGAGTGAGTTTGAGGCGATCACCTGTACCCACAAGTATTGGGTTTTATCACGGGTCTGAAATCGCTATCCTAATCGCTATACTATCTGTGGGAATAATATTTTTTATTGATTGCCATCATTATGTCTTTAGTTAAAACTGCTCTAATTGGTTTAAAAGCTGACTCATTCCGTCATCCTCTAGACTTGGAAGCTACAAAAACTCTCAAGCAAATTCCTGGTATAGATATGATGGTCAGAAATTGGCTAGGTCCAATGGCAGAACAGGTTTTTTATGTAGAAAATATTGCTGCTAGTGTCTTGGTGGGTGAAAAACAATTACCGTATTTACACAATTTATTATTAGACGCTTGCAATATTTTAGATATTGAACCACCTCAACTATACGTGCGTCAACATCCCGCTCCTAATGCTTATACTTTTGCCATGCGGGGTAAACAGCCATTTGTGGTGTTGCATACTTCTTTAATTGATATGCTCACACCAGAAGAAATACAAGCGGTTATTGCCCATGAGTTAGGACATCTCAAATGCGATCATAGTGTTTATTTAACACCTGTGAACTTACTCATTTTAGCAGCTGCAATTTTACCTAATGTGGGTGCGGTTTTAGCTCAAACATTACAAGCACAGTTATTAGAATGGGTACGTTGTGCAGAGTTTACTTGCGATCGCGCTGCTTTGTTAGCTACCCAAAACCCCAAAGTTGTCATGTCTGTGTTAATGAAGTTAGCTGGTGGTTCTCCCACCTTAGCACCTCAATTAAATCTTGATGCTTTTGTTGCCCAAGCCCGTGCTTATGATGACATCAGTAACACGGAACTGGGTGTAATGGTGAAAGAAGCCCGCACTGCCCAGTTAAGCCACCCAGTACCCGTATTGCGAGCCAGGGAAATTGATCGATGGGCAAGTAGTACGGAATACCATATACTTATGCAAAATCACGGTTTTAAAGGAGAAACTGAAACCGCACCCAAGGGAGGATGGAGAAATTGGTAAATATTGGGGACTGGGGACTGGGGACTGGGGACTGGGGACTGGTGACTGGTGACTGGTGACTGGGGACTGGTGAAGAAAATTTTAGAT
>NZ_JACJPT010000114.1:0-16892 GCF_014696195.1 Sphaerospermopsis sp. FACHB-1094
TGGTGATTGGTGATTGGTGATTGGTGATTGGTGATTGGTGATTGGTGATTGGTGATTGGTGATTGGTGATTGGTGATTGGTGATTGGTGATTGGTGATTGGGTGGTTAACTTCCCCCATCACCCCATCACCCATCTTTTTTAACGGTTGGATGTTGTTACACCCTTATGGTTACTATTTGATTCTGGTTGTGGGTGAGGATTTTCACCAGGCTTACTTTCAGTTTCTTGATGTTGAGTTTCTTGTAACTTTCTGGCGGCTAAATATTGATACATTTGCCAACGAGTATTAACATCTTCTTGGGCTTCTTGCAATAATTCTTTTGCCCTTTCTGGGTCAATTTTGGTTAACATCTTGAACCGATTTTCCATGTACATGGAATTTTCAACTGGTATTCTAGGAGTACGAGAATCAAGTTGTAATGGGTTTTGTCCTTGTTCTGCACGATCTGGATTATAACGATACAATAACCAGCGTCCAGAGTCTACAGCAGCTTTTTGATTTTGCATTCCTGTAGCCATATTAATACCATGAGCTACACAATGACTGTAGGCAATAATTATTGATGGTCCATCATAAGCTTCTGCTTCTAAGAAAGCTTTTAATGTGTGTTCATCTCTTGCACCCATAGCCACACTAGCAACATAAACATTACCATAGGTCATAGCTATTAAACCTAAGTCTTTTTTAGCTGCTGGTTTACCACCGGCGGCAAATTTTGCGACTGCACCTTTAGGGGTAGATTTGGACATTTGACCGCCAGTGTTAGAATAAACTTCTGTGTCTAATACCAGAATATTCACATTGCGACCACTAGCAATTACATGATCTAATCCTCCGTAACCAATATCATACGCCCAACCATCACCACCTATAATCCAAACACTCTTTTTCACTAAATAATCAGCCAAGGATTTTAGATTTTGGATTTGAGATTTGAGATTTGTGAAATCGGGATTATTCAACAATTCATCTAATTTATGTTTGAGAATAGATACCCGTTCTCGTTGTTCGTAAATATCCGCTTCGTCTTTTTGTTCAGAATTAAGAATTGGGGTAACTAAATTGTCGCCTATTTGGGGTGCAAGTTGTTGGAGTAAATAGGCTGCCATTTCCGCTTGTTTATCAATAGAAACGCGGAAACCTAAACCAAATTCGGCGTTATCTTCAAATAAACTATTAGACCAAGCTGGACCTCTACCTTCTGCATTTGTTGTCCAAGGTGTGGTAGGTAAGTTACCGCCATAGATGGATGAACAACCGGTAGCATTAGCCACGATCATGCGATCGCCAAATAGTTGAGTTACTAACTTAATATACGGTGTTTCTCCACATCCTCCACAAGCACCAGAGAACTCAAATAACGGTTCTTGCATTTGTTGTTGATTAATTCTATTCAACTTCAAATTGCGGCGGTCTGGATTGGGTAAATTTAAGAAGAAATCCCAGTTTTCCCGTTCTGGTTCTCTTAATGGTCTTTGTTCTGCCATATTAATGGCTTTTTTCTTAGGTTCGGCTTTATTTTTCGCTGGACATACATCTACACATAAAGCACAACCTGTACAATCTTCTGCTGCTACTTGAATGGTAAATTTTAAATCATGCCAATCATGTTCTTTTGCATTTGCACTCTTGAAGGTTGCAGGGGCATTTTCTAATTGTTCAGGTTCATAAACTTTACTGCGGATAACGCTGTGTGGACATACCATCACACATTTACCACATTGAATACAAACGTTGGGGTCCCAAACAGGAATTTCTTGGGCAATATTGCGTTTTTCCCATTTTGATGTACCTGTAGGATATGAACCATCACAAGGTAATGCACTCACTGGTAAATCATCACCTTCACGGGCAATTATTTTCCCTAAAACATCACGCACAAAGACAGGTGCATAATCGGGTATTGGTGATTGGGGACTGGTGATTGGTGATTGGGTAGTTTTTTCTTTGGTGGTGATTTCATACAAGTTATCCAAGGTTTTATCAACTGCTTGGATGTTCATTTGGACGATTTCTTCACCTTTTTTACCGTAGGTTTTACGGATGGATTTTTTAATTTGTGATATGGCTTCTTCTCTGGGTAAAACACCGGAAACAGCAAAGAAACAAGTTTGCATTACTGTGTTAATATGTCCGCCCATTCCCGCTTCCCGTGCGACTTTGTAGGCGTTAATCACATACAATTTGAGATTTTTGTTAATGATCTCTGCTTGCATGGAAGCAGGTAATTTATCCCAAACTTCATCTTTGTCATAAAGTGAATTAAGCAGGAATGTACCACCAGGAACGATATCTTTCAACATGGGGAATTTTTCTACAAACTCCCATTGATGACAAGCGACGAAGTTGGCTTTGGTGATTAAATAGGTAGAACGAATTTGTTGAGGTCCAAACCGCAAATGGGAAACTGTAACAGAACCAGATTTTTTAGAGTCGTAAACAAAGTAACCTTGGGCATAATTATCAGTTTCTTCACCAATAATTTTGATGGAATTTTTGTTTGCCCCGACTGTACCATCTGCACCTAAACCATAGAATATTGCCCTCACTATGCTATCAGGTTCAATGTTAAATTCGGGGTCATATTCTAGGCTAGTATGGGTGACATCATCGTTAATCCCAACTGTAAAATGATTCTTTGGTGTTTCCACAGTCAAATTATCAAATACAGCTTTTACCATTGCGGGTGTAAATTCTTTAGAAGATAACCCGTAACGCCCACCAAGAATCAATTTTAGATTTTGGATTTTAGATTTTGGATTTGCTTCTTGAATTGCAGTCACAACATCTGTATAAAGAGGTTCACCTGTTGCACCTGGTTCTTTTGTCCGATCTAAAACTGCAATACTTTGGGTGGTTTTTGGTAAAGTATCAATAAATCTTTGGGTGTCAAAAGGGCGATATAATCTAACTTTGATTAGACCAACTTTTTCCCCTTGTTTGTTAAGATAATCTACAGTTTCATGGACTGTTTCACAACCAGAACCCATAAGGATAATAATTCTTTCCGCTTGGGGATCTCCATGATATTCAAATAGTTTATATTCTCGCCCTGTAATTTCGGCGAATTGATCCATTACCTTTTGAGTGATATCTGGGCAAGCTAAATAAAATGGGTTCACTGTTTCCCGTGCTTGAAAGTAAACATCGGGATTTTGGGCTGTTCCTCTTAATACTGGATTATCAGGAGTTAATGCCCGTGAACGATGGGCTATAACTAATTCTATGGGGATGATTTTTTGTAAATCTTCTGTTGTTAATGTTTCTACTTTATCTACTTCGTGGGAGGTGCGAAAACCATCAAAAAAGTGTAAGAAAGGAATGCGAGATTCTAAACTTGCACGGGTGGAAATAACGGCAAAATCTTGAGCTTCTTGCACAGATGCAGCGCATAACATGGCAAAACCAGAACTTCTAGTAGCCATGACATCGCTATGATCACCGAAAATTGATAATGCTTGGGCTGCGAGCGATCGCGCTGCAATATGAAATACTGTAGGTGTCAGTTCACCAGCAATTTTGTACATATTCGGGATCATTAACATTAATCCCTGAGATGCGGTAAATGTGGTAGTCAGTGAACCGGTTTGTAATGCACCATGTACCGCACCAGCAACCCCCCCTTCACTTTGCAACTGTACCACTGTGGGAACAGTTCCCCAAATATTCGGTTTATGTTCACTCATCCAAGCATCAGACCATTCTGCCATCGGTGAAGATGGTGTAATGGGATAAATAGCAATAACTTCATTGAGTGGATAGGCTACTCTGGCAACCGCTTCATTACCGTCTATGGTGGCATACGTTCTGGTTTTCATATTAATTAACCTTTGAGAATTTCTCAACTCTGGGTAATTCGTAAAAGGGAATAAGTTGTGGAAATAAATTGTACCCAGTAAGCAGTACCCAGTACCCATTACCTAGTTTCCAGTATCCTGGTGTCTACCTTGAAACTAAACTGAAAATTTGAGGAACTTGTGAGGAAAACTCAAATTTGAGGGTTTAACAAAACTATATACAGCAGGAGTCAGGAGTAAAACTAGCTTGGTGTATAGGTTTCAATTTAGATTCTGTACCTCATTGATCTGCAATCTGCTGTAAATCTCCTTGAGGACGCAGAGTGTCAACTACCCTCACAACTTCCTCAAATTCTAGCTGTAAGTTAAGAGTAGATTAATGACTAGATGTAAACATTCAGCTATCAGTAATCAGTAATCAGCCAATAGCAGCAATAACAAAGATTCAGAAATTTTAATTTCAGGAATGTTATCTGCATCTGTTTCTTTTCAATCTTTGTATTTAAATATTTTAGGTACAGAAGTAAACCGACGGAAACCGATGGCTGAATGATTATGAATAGATAGCAGTTAATATTTGTACAATAAGGGTCTAGGAAATTCCTACATTAAATTTTCATACCTAGTTGGAGATAGAGTTGGCATCAAAAATATTATTATTTCCACCAAAAACTATGATTGACAATGTGCTGCCAATTAATATTGTCAGAAAGATTAATCAGGATTTAGCAATAAGTGGACAAATTACACCAGATCAACTACAACAACTGGCTGATGATGGTTATAAGTCTGTGCTAAATCTATGTTTTTCAGATGAACCAAGCTTCTGGCAACATGAACAGGAAAAAAGTCAACTTTTAGGATTATCCTATATTAATCTGCCTACCAAAATTGCAAATCTCACACATCCAGCAGCAAACCATATTTTTCAAGTTATTAGGGAACTCCCTAAACCACTGTTGATACATTGTGATAATTCCAAACGTTCAGCAGCTATAGTATTATTATATATTTCTACTAAACAGGGAATTGCCTTTGAGCAGGTGTGGCAAAAAACTATTAATTTAGACCTGCTATAGTTAGTTAGCCTAACATAAAAATTATTATTAACAAAAATTTTTGGCTCTACCGTACTTAGTATGCTAAACTGATAGGGAACAGGAAACAGGGAACAGGGATAGAATTAAGTCAAAAATCAAAAGTCAAAATTAATAACTTCTGCTTCCTGCCTCCTGCCTCAAGAGGGCAACCACAGGGGGTTTGCCCCTACTTAGTTATTGTTGAAAGTTTGAGATGAAGTTCCCCGATGATCATTATTGACAGATTGCAATTTCTGTTTAGTTGTAGATGTTGATGTTGTGACCACTTGGCTATTTTCTTTCATGATTCTGCTATAAGTTCGCTGGGGTATATAATGCAGTGGATTATAGCCAATAAAACGCAAAATCAACACACAAGCCCAGGAATATCTCCCATCCGCAATCGCTTCAATAATCTGATTTAATTCGTCAGGAGTAATAACATTCTCAAAGGTAGCTGGAGAAGAAGAAACTCGGTAATTCATGACTAGCCCTGATAAAATTTGTAGTTTTTGCTTTACATTAGCTGCGGTCTCAAGTGGTCTGTAGCCTATGCTTAAATCATTAAGGTTATCAAAAGTTATTTATGTTAATACCTCAGTCAATTGTGTGATTAGAAAAAATAGGAAACACAAACAATCTCTGATATGCAGAATACTCTTTTTTTTCGGTCATTTTAGCCAAGTTGGCAATTTTTATATAAAGAAATTATAATGGATGGCATTTTTTGTATCTTGTTTAAATGCCTATTTAAATAGTGTCACACAAGGCGTTTACAAAAGTGCAATTAGCAGCTATTGAATCAAATAACGTTTTGTGCTAGTTAGCTAAAAGGTGACTATGGTCTGATTTAAGGTTATTATTTTCCTGGGTTTTGGATAACTAATACTCAGAAATCTAAAAATCTAACTAAATATATTGTTCTCTATCTCAGGAATTACTTTATGGTTTCACTCTTGAGTTAGACGCGATAATTTTTACAATTTATTTATAATCGCAGAGAAAATGCACCTTACCCAACCCATCTTTTAAAACGATGGTTTTTAAGGTGAGAAAAATGAGGTTGTGGGTGTTATATTTGGGTAATTCCCTATGTATGAATTATTTCAGGCTATTTTAAACAGTGAAGAAAAAACTGAAATTCGTCAGTTTCTCTGTACTTTAGATACTAAGGATCAACGTTACTTTTTAAGAAATGAAATTTTGCAAGCTTTTGTAGATTATTGTCATCAATCTCAAAAACCGGCTTATTTTTACCATTCTTCTTCTTTAGGAACACTTATTAACTACACCCATGAAATAATTTTGGAAAGGGAAAATACTTGGTTTGTAGTTAGACCGAGAATTGCTAGTCAAGAAGTATGGAAACTAACCTCAGATTTTACTCAGTTTGATTTAATAACTCCTAAAGAATTTTTAGATGTGAGCGATCGCTTAGTCAATCGTTACCAATCTCACATTCTAGAAATTGATCTGCACCCATTTTACCAAGCATCTCCAAGAACTAGCGATCCCCGAAATATTGGTCAAGGTTTGACTTTCCTTAACCATTATCTCTGCAATCAATTTGTTACTGATCCCCAATATTGGTTAGATAAATTGTTTCAAGCATTACAGGCAATACAATACAATGGTATGCGGTTGTTAATTGGCGATCGCATTCGTTCTGGTATTCAGTTTGCCAAACAAATTAAACCAGCCATTACTTTTTTAAGCGAACTTCCCCCTCACCAACCCTACCCAGAATTTCGCTTTCAACTGCAACAACTGGGTTTTGAAGCTGGTTGGGGTAACAATGTAGCGCGATTCAAAGAAACTCTAGAACTCTTACAAAGACTCATCGACACCCCCCAACCTTCCCTCCTGGAAGCCTTTGTATCGCGTATACCCGCAGTTTTTCGAGTTGTTCTTGTTTCTATACATGGTTGGGTAGCGCAAGAAGACGTTTTAGGAAGAGAAGAAACATTAGGTCAAGTTATTTACGTCCTTGAACAAGCACGCAGCTTAGAAAACAAACTACAAGAAGAAATTAAACTTGCTGGTCTGGACTGCTTGGGTATCAAACCTCATGTAATTATTCTGACTCGCCTGATTCCCAACTGTCAAGGAACATTTTGTGACCTGCGATTAGAAAAAGTTAACAACACAGAAAACGCTTGGATTTTGCGAGTTCCTTTCACAAATTCTGATTCAGAAATTACCAATAACTGGATTTCCAAATTTGAAATTTGGTCTTATTTAGAAAAATTTGCTCAAGATGCAGAAAAAGAACTATTAGAGCAATTTCAAGGTAAACCAAATTTGATTATTGGTAACTACAGCGATGGTAACTTAGTTGCTTTTATCCTTGCCCGGAGTTTAAAAGTCACTCAATGTAATATAGCCCATTCCCTAGAAAAACCGAAAAACCTATTCAGTAACTTATATTGGCAAGAATTAGAAGAAAAATATCACTTTTCTGCCCAATTTACAGCAGACTTAATTAGCATGAATGCAGCAGATTTTATCATTGCTTCAACCTATCAAGAAATTGTCGGTACACCAGACACAATGGGGCAATATGAATCTTACAAATGTTTTACAATGCCCGAATTATATCATGTAATTGATGGCATTGATTTATTCAATCCAAAATTTAATATGGTTGCTCCGGGAGTCAGTGAAACATTCTTTTTTCCCTATAACCAAACAGAAAAAAGAAATCCTCAAGAAAGCCAACACATTCAAAACCTATTATTTCACCAAGAAGATGATCACATTTTCGGTAAATTAGACGATATTAACAAAAGACCGATTTTTGCAGTTGCACCCATTACCTCAATTAAAAACCTGACTGGGTTAGTGGAATGTTTTGGTAAAAGTAACGAATTACAATCACGATGTCACCTAATTTTATTAACCAGCAAATTATATGCCGACGAAGCCACAAACTTAGAAGAAGCAGAGGAAATCCAAAAACTACACAATATTATTAACCAGTATACTCTACAAAGTAAAATCCGTTGGTTAGGAATGCGCTTACCTAGCAATAAAATCGGTGAAGCTTATCGCATAATTGCCGATAAACAAGGAATTTATGTTCATTTTGCCCTTTATGAAGCCTTTGGCCGCAGCATTTTAGAAGCAATGATTTCTGGTTTACCAACATTCGCCACTAAATTTGGTGGAGCATTAGAAATTATCGAAGATTGGCAAAATGGATTTCATCTCAATCCCACAGATTTAGCAGGTACAGCGAAAACAATTATCAACTTTTTAGATAAATGTGAATCCCACCCAGAATATTGGCAAGAAACTTCACAATGGATGATTCAAAGAATTCGCAATAAATACAACTGGAAATTACACAATGAACAATTATTAGTCTTAGCTAAAATGTTTAGTTTTTGGAACTTGATTGCCCCAGAAGACAACGAAGCCAGAGATAGATATATGGAAACATTATTTTATCTCATTTATAAACCAAGAGCAGAAAAAATTATCCCCCACGCACAACCACAAAAACAATACCTTCCCATTTAAAAACCTGAAATCTAAAATTCTTAAAAAAATCAACGTAGCCACACCAACAACTCTCTGAAGCTCTCTTACCTTTGTGTACTTTGCGTCCTTTGCGGTTCAATCATATCAAGCCGAAGATAATTGTCAATCGTTAGATAAAAAAAACTACACAACGGGGATGCTCCCTATATCTCTCTTTTTTCTCCCTCCGCGCCTCTGCGCCTCTGCGTGAAAAAATCCATTCATTTAGTAATATTTAATAATAAAAATGGAAAAACAACAAGATTTCATCTACACAGACTGGATATTAATAGAAAACCAGTTTAATCCTGAAAAATTACACGCTAGAGAAACAATTTTCACCATTGGTAACGGTTATTTAGGCACAAGAGGCAGCTTTGAAGAAAGCTATCCCCGTGCATTACCTGCTACATTAATTCACGGTGTTTATGACGATGTTCCCGTAGTTTATACCGAACTAGCCAACTGTCCAGACTGGCTACCATTGATAGTGATGATTGATGGCGAACGCTTTCGTCTCGATCAAGGTACAATATTGCAGTACAACCGTGAACTCGACCTGCGTCAAGGCGTTATTAGCCGTTCTCTACGTTGGCGCAGTCCCACAGGAAAAACCATAGATATCAGCTTTGAACGCTTTGCCAGTTTAGCGGATCATCATGTATTAGGGCAACGTTGCCAGTTAACCACAGTAGATTTTCATGGATTAATTGAAATACAATCTAGTATCAATGGCTACCCAGAAAATAAAGGTTTCAATCACTGGGAAGGACTAGATCAAGGGAAATTTGACCAAGGTTTTTGGTTACACAGTCGCACCCGTTACTCCCATATTGATATCGGGATGGCTGCAAAAATGACCATTTCAGGCATTGAAGCGGCTATGCAAATCAATACCGCACCAGGTTATCCTAGCATCAGCGCCACTTTTTTCTCTGAACCACAGCAAACCGTAACCGTAGAAAAACTCGTTACTGTTTTTACCTCGCGTGATGTTGATCAACCAGTGTTAGCCGCACAGTCAAAACTCGCCCAGTTACCAGATTATATAACTCTTCGTGATGCGAATGAACAAGCTTGGGCTGAGGTTTGGCAACAAAGCGACATTCTCATTGAAGGAGATAGTAAAGCCGCTTTTGCTGTGCGTTATAATTTATTTCAATTGCTCATTGCTGCTCCCCGTGATGATGACAGAGTGAGTATTCCCGCAAAAACCTTGTCTGGGTTTGGTTATCACGGCCATATTTTTTGGGATACGGAAATTTTTATTCTGCCATTTTTTACCTTTACTCAACCAGCACTAGCTCGGAATTTACTTACTTATCGCTATCATACTTTAGATGGGGCGCGGCGGAAAGCGATTCATTATGGATACCAAGGGGCAATGTACGCTTGGGAAAGTGCGGTGACTGGGGATGAAGTAACACCACGCTGGGCGCTACCGAGTGATTATTATGCTGAGGATGTGCGTATTTGGTGCCGCGATCGCGAAATTCATATTAGCTCAGTTATTCCCTATGCTGTATGGTACTATTGGCGAGTGACTGGGGACGATGAATGGCTGAGAGATTATGGTGCAGAGATAATTCTAGATACCGCAATTTTCTGGTCAAGTCGCGTTGAATTTAATTCTCACACTCAACGTTATGAAATACGTAGTGTTATAGGTGCAGATGAATACCATGAATTAGTACATAACAATAGTTTTACTAATCGGATAGTCCAATGGCATTTAGAAAAAGCTGGTATAGTCAATAACCTATTAAGGCGTAATTTCCCGGAATACGCTGAGGAACTAGAGCAGAAATTGCACCTGACTGACGAAATCAGAAACCATTGGCAAGAAATCATTAACAAAATCTGGATTCCCTACGACCCAGAAACGGGATTAGTTGAGCAATGTGAGGGATTTTTCCAGTTAGATGATATTAACTTAGCAGACTACGAACCGCGCCACAAGTCAATGCAAGCCATTTTAGGTATTGAAGGTGCAAATAAACACCAAGTCCTGAAACAACCTGATGTTTTAATGATACTTTATCTCATGCGGGAATCTGCGGAATTTCCTTACAGTAGAAAAAATTTAGAAGTAAATTGGAATTATTACGCACCCCGCACGGATATTACTTATGGTTCTTCCCTGGCTCCAGCTATTCACGCGATATTAGCCGCAGATTTAGGGAAAACCCAGAAAGCTTATGAACGCTTTATGCAAGCGGCGATGGTGGATTTGGAGGATATCCGGGGGAATGCGAATGAAGGTATTCACGGTGCTAGTGCAGGAGGCGTTTGGCAAGCGGTAGTTTTTGGTTTTGGAGGTATTCAATTTACAAATAATCAGCCCGTAGCTCATCCCCATTTACCTCCTGGTTGGACACGCTTAAAGTTTAAATTATACTGGCGTGGCAAATGGCATGATTTTGATTTACACCGGGAAAAAGGGACTGGGAAAACATCTGCTACTAATATTCAAGGTGTGATTTTTGATTTAGATGGTGTGTTAACGGATACGGCTGAATATCACTATCAAGCTTGGCAGAGGTTAGCGGATGAGGAAGGTATACTTTTTAGCCGTCAAGCTAATGAGGCGTTACGGGGAATTTCTCGCCGTGCTTCCCTGATGTTAATTATTGGTAATAGGCGATATTCTGATACACAGATCCAGGAGATGATGGAGCGTAAAAACGATTACTATGTGGAATTGATTGAAAATATCACTCCTGATAATTTGTTACCGGGTGCGGTTTCTTTGTTGGATGATTTGCGTCAAGCTGGGTTAAAAATAGCTCTGGGTTCAGCGAGTAAAAATGCTCATGTAGTGGTTGAAAAGCTGGGAATTAGTGATAAACTGGATGCGATCGCTGATGGTTATAGTGTACATAAACCCAAACCCGCACCAGATTTATTTTTATTTGCAGCCCAGCAGTTAGGACTGCCTCCCCAGCAATGTGTAGTATTTGAAGATGCAGCCGCAGGTATAGATGCAGCTTTAGCCGCAGGTATGTGGGCGGTGGGTATGGGACCACCGGAAAGGGTGGGAAATGCTCACATTGTTTTACCCAGTTTAGCAGGTATGACTTGGGAAAAATTGCAAGAGAAATTTAGGGATATTGCTTTACAGCCCACATTCCCCACCCTAACCTAAGTTTTTGACAGGTGACAGGTGCTACGCCACGGTGACAGTTTCAAGAGTTGGATAGGAACGATTTTTTCTTGAAGTAGGAATTAAGTGCAAGGTTTTTCACTTGCCACCTCATAAAAGCTGGCACTTTTTGAAAGCACTTCGACTGCGCCCTTCGACACCGCCCTTCGACACCGCCCTTCGACTGCGCCCTTCGACTGCGCCCTTCGACTGCGCTCAGGACAGGCTCAGGACAGGCTCAGGACAGGCTCAGTACAAGTCGCTCAGTACAAGTCGCTCAGTACAAGTCAAAATAGCTAAAAGCCTTTACCTGTAAATTTTTCGGATTTATCAATGCCAAACTTCGATACTTTCTCTCAGTGGTTTTGGTTCGCTGGATTTCCTTATAAAAAACAAGACCCTATAAAGCTTTAAAACTTCATAGAGTCTCGTTTTTAATTTGGTGGCGGGAAGTGGATTTGAACCACTGACCTTCGGGTTATGAGCCCGACGAGCTACCAGGCTGCTCTATCCCGCGTCGCTTTCGTCTCTTGACTTTTTTAATATAACTCATAGTCAAGAGTTTGTCAACTACAAAAGCGATAATTCTCCAATTACCTCTAAACGCTTGTATTTCCCCAAGTTCATGAATTTCTCGGACAGGCTTTGGGCAACGCTGGGACTAATCCAACCCATTTGTTGAAGTACATGAATAGCTACGGCATATTTTGCCCGTTTAGCTCCATCCATAACTTTGATAGCTAGTCCCATCCCTTCACCAAGTCGGCCAATGCACTGTACTCCTTCCGCACCTGATTTACTGACCAGTTCACCCGGATTTAAGCGCATCAGTTCTGTGTCAAATTCACCTTTTCCAGCCACCATAGTCGGATGGTGATTCATGGCGCGGACAATGCGTTCCATATCTAAGTTATTGCTGGAGGCGAGTACAGCATATAAAGATGCCATGTGACCGAGTTGCATCAGATATGTGGGAGCGCCGCAGTCGTCATGAACACCGATAAATTCGGCTGCTGGCATTCTCAATAATTCTGCTACCTTGGAGAGAATTAACTGCTGGACTGGGTGTTTACGATCCAAATAGTTATTTAAAGGCCAATGGCGTTGCTGACAAACTGCTAACATTCCAGCGTGTTTACCAGAGCAGTTGTATTCTAGGGTGCTGCGTTTACCTTCTGGAACTGGACATTGCAAGGCGCTGGGGTCAAGGTCAGCCCGCCAGAGGATGTTAAATACTTGTCGTACCTGTTCCATGCTGCCTTTGTGGGAACTGGTAATGATGGCTAAGTCACGATCGCTCAAATCATACCGTTCCAGTGTGCCTGTACTGGTGACAGCTAATGCCTGAAATGGTTTGAGGGCTGAACGGACAAAGGCAGCGGTTTCGGCGTTGCCAGCAACAGATAGAACTCGTCCCCGGTCGTCGCTGACTACAGCCTGGACTATATGCCTAGATTCGATAATACCTTCCCGCAGTAACCGGACTTCCAGTGCTGTGGCTTGTGTTCGTTTTCCCATTGTCAAAACAAATGCCAAACTATAGTACCAATAAGATACATTAAAGCCAAGGCGGCAAAGGTAATTTGCAAGCGTTGGAGAATAGGTTTAATTTCGTAAGAGACAATGAGGCGATCGCGGACAATGACCTCCTGGGGTTTTGTCCAGGTTTGGCCGTCATACCAGCCTGATTCTTCATAGAAGACTGTGGAACTATAAAGGCGATCGCGCACATAGAACCAACCCAAATACAACCGCACCAATATCAGCACTACTCCCACACTAGCAGCGGCAGATCCACAGAGAATAAAATGAACTATATGCTTTTGTGGAGGAAAGCTGGCAGCGGCTACTGGACCTGCAACCAGCCATGACCAACTCCAAATCCAAAAAATCTTGGTGAGATAATTACGCCAGCTTAAGGTAGTATCCCGAAATAGCCAGGAATTTTTTAATTCTTCGTACTCATTGAGTGGTTGTTGTTCTGTGGGAACTGGGCAGTTAGAAACCGATGATCTCATCATCTTGGTTTATCCTCAACCTGATCAGAGTTTGGCAGTGAAATGCGTTCGGCATGAATCCAGAATGCTTCTAAATTATAAAACTCTCGTTCCTTGGGCATCATAATGTGAACAATCACATCTCCATAGTCTTGCAGCACCCAACTCCCCTCAGCTTTTCCTTCTGTCCTTAACGGACGACGTTGCAGGTTCGTTTCCACTTTCTCTTCTATTGCTGCGGCGATCGCTCTGACTTGTACCCTAGAGTAGCCTGTCATCATCACAAAGTAATCAGACAGGTAGGAGACATCTGCTACTTTCAGCAATAAAATCTCACCTGCTTTGCGTTCTGATCCAGCTTCAGCTATGGTTATAGCTAATTTTTCGCTCAGATTATCAGTTTCCGCCATTGAGGTGTTCACTGTTGTTTTGGTCAGTGGAACAGATTCTAATGGTAAATTTCTTGGGAAATAATCAGTCATTCAACCTCAGTTGCTTGTTTCCTTTTTTGATTACAAATTGTCCGATGTGCTTACAAACAACTTGCAATTGTGTGAATAGGTTTTTTTGAATACTAACAAAAAAATCGGTGTTTAGGGGTATAACCAAGGCGAGAAAAAAGGAAACCTTCTTGAGATTAACTACTATTTATGCAGTTGGCTGATTACTGATTGCTAATTAGGGGTTGCTGAGAAAGTCTTTCCGTGAGGGCATAGGAGTCAGGAGTCAGGAGTCAGGAGTCAGGAGAAGATTTGAAAATTTCTTTGCCATCTCTTGAAATCCCAAAAAATGCACACTTTTTCCGGTATACCCTTCAAAACCCTTGCACTTTTTTTCTGTTTATCAGCCTCTAACCTTTGATATATCAAGGTTTTAGGTTTATTCAGCAAACCCTAATTAAGGCTGGCTGAATAAATGTGAAAATATGACAAGTAAAGGGTCTTAGCCTGCTGGAAGTTAAAAAAGTGCAAGACTTGACGAGGTGGGATCTCAAAAACCTTGCATTTAATTTCTACACAAAGGAAAAATCGCTCCCATCGAACTCTTGAAACTGCTCCCTGCTCCCTGCCCCCTGTCTCCACGACAAGACTTTTTCAGCAAACCTTATTTAAAAACACCAAAAAAAACACCAAAAAATTTACCCAGAGCCGATATAATGAGCTTGGGTAAATTTTAAAATGTAATTTTTACGAATTGTTGAAACTGCTGACTTTTAAACAGCACCACTGTTTTTGTTAAATAAAATAGCTATAGTTTTAAGAATCAGCCTTAAATCATACACTAAACTCCAATTTTGTTGATACTGCAAATCAAGACGAATAACATCCTCAAAATTGCGTACTGTCGAGCGGCCATTGACTTGCCATTCACCAGTCATCCCCGGTTTTACATCCAAGCGTTGCCACTCTGGTACTTCATATCGTTCTACTTCATCGGGGGTAGGTGGCCTAGTACCAACTAAACTCATTTCGCCTTTGAGGACGTTCCAAAATTGGGGTAGTTCATCCAGGCTGGTGCGCCGTAACAAGCGTCCTACCTTAGTAATTCTCGGATCGTGATCATTTTTAAAGAAAGCACCTTGGACTTGGTTTTGAACTTGAGATTTCTTAGCTTCTGCATCGACACACATGGAACGAAATTTCCAAATAGCAAAACGCTTACCCATCCACCCACAGCGGGTTTGTTTAAAGAAAATTGGACCGGGATCGTCGATTTGAATAGCGATCGCAATAGGAATGAATAAAAATGCTGTAATTATTAAACCCACCAATGATCCCACTATGTCAATTAATCTTTTCATCCAAGAGGCCACAGAAGGATGTGTTTGAGGTAGGGGATCTGCTTTGCGAGAGTTAGTGATCCGATTATTTTCTTCAATATGATTAGGTTCTATGGGACTAACGCTGTGAGGAGACTCAATAGCAAATACGTGATCTAATCCTGTGAGGTTGAGAACTGCCATCACTTGAGGGGTAACATTACGAAGTGTGAATCCGATCCCTTGTTCTTGGGCATATTTAAAATTACTCACCAAAGCCCCCAAACCACTACTATCCATAAAGATCGTATTTTGGAAGTCAATGATCAGGTGTTGGGGATGGGTATCAGCTTGGATGAGGCTTTGGCAGGTTTGCTTAAAGCGTACAGCATCAACGACGCTCAAACGCATCGACACCTGTACTATTGCTGTATCGTTCAGGTAAGTAACTGGGAAATTTACCTCTGTGGGTTGGCTACTCATGAAGCTATGCAATTTGGTTGCCATTGGGGTCTAATCTGCCAAACATGATTTTTTCCTGGAAAACTACTTAACCTAATTTTGAAAAAAATAAGATTAAGGATAGGTGAGTAGTTTTTCGCGCAGAGATTTGGAGATTGCCGAACACGGTTCACAATGGAAAAACAAGCTAGAAACCTACTGGTTTCATACCCAATCGGTGTCAGCGACTGTGCTAAACCATAGGCGAACGCATTCCTCTCTATCATCTCATGATTGCTAAAACTAAAGTTAAACCTACAGCACGCCTGATTGAAGTTTTCTCTGCTATTCAAGGAGAAGGTCTCAACGTCGGGACACGTCAGATTTTTATTCGCTTTGCAATATGTGACTTGCGTTGTCACTTTTGCGATAGTTCCCATACATGGAATGCTCCCTCTGTATGTCAAATAGAGCGTTCACCAGGATTGCGAGATTTTGAAATCCACTCTAATCCTATTCCTCTATCCACGTTGATCAAATGGGTGGAAAGGCAAAATTTACCTTTTCTACACGATAGCATCAGCTTAACTGGAGGTGAACCGCTTCTTCATGCTCCATTTTTGGCGCAATTTTTGCCGGAAGTGCGATCGCTGAATTTGCCTATATATCTGGAAACTGGGGGACATCGCCCTGAGCAACTGGACATGATTCTCCCCTACCTTGACTCTGTAGGCATGGATTTAAAATTGCCTAGTGTGAGTGGCGAAAGTCATTGGACAGAACATGAAAAATTTCTCCAAATATGCTTTGATGCAAATTTAGAGATTTTTGTCAAGATAATTGTCTCTCAAAGGACTGATCCTGGCGAATTGGAACGAGCAGCTTTATTAGTTAATGGTATATGTCAGGATATTCCTATATTTCTGCAACCTGTGACACCTTTAGCAGAATCTCAAAAATTCAGTCAGGTAGTTGTAGAAGCCCCTACACCAAACCAAGTTTTAGAATGGCAAGCTTTGATGAAGCGATTTGTGAAACAAGTGCGGGTGATCCCCCAAACACATAAAATGTTGAGGCAGTTGTAGGGGACTGGGGACTGGGGACTGGTGACTGGGGACTGGGGACTGGGGACTGGGGACTGGGGACTGGGGAC